>CAYYCE010000808.1:0-1501 GCA_964469635.1 uncultured Kineosporiaceae bacterium | reverse complement strand
ACGGACGGCGGCGCCGGCCTGGCCGACGAGGCCTACGGCCACGACGCCGAACTCGGTGGGAGGCGGTTGGCCGAGCTGCGGGCCTCGGCCCGCGCCCTGGGGGCCCGGCGGGTCGAATGGCTGGGGTACACCGACTCCGGCATGGACGGTGAGGCCGACGACCGCGTCGAGTCCGACGGGAGCACGCGAATCACCTTCGCCCACACCGGGATCGAGGACGCCGCGGGCCGGCTCGCCGCGCTCCTGCGCGAGGAGTCGGCCGACGTGCTCACCGGCTACGACCCCCGGGGCGGTTACGGCCACCCCGACCACGTCCGGGTGCATCGGGTGGCCCGTCGAGCGGCCGAGCTGGCCGGGACCCCGGTCGTTCTCGAGGCCACCGTCGACCGCGACCTGTTCGCGCGGGTGACGCGGCTGCTCGCCGTCCTGCGGCTGCTGCCCCCCGGTGTGGCCGCCTCGCTCGCCCGGGCCTACACTCCGCGCGCCGAGCTGACCCACCGCGTCGACGTCCGTCGCCACGCCGCCGCCAAGCGGGCCGCACTGCGGGCCCACGCCAGCCAGGCCAGCGGCGGGGCGGGCGACCCCTCCGGCGGACGCACCGTCGCCGCTCTGCTGCGCCTGCCCGGGCCGCTGTTCCGGATGGCGCTCGGCCGGGAGTGGTTCACCGAGGTCGGCCGTCCCCCCGGTGGGCTGCTGCTGGACGACGTCCTGGCCTCGCTGCGATAGCCGCGTGTTCACCCGATCGCGGGGACCATCCGGGCACATCGGGCTCCGGCAGCCTGTGACCCGGGCCGGTGCCGTCCGGTCAGGCGTGCAGTCCGTCGAGCAGCGCCTCGGCGCGGACCCGCATCCGCTCGGCGATCGAGACGGCCATGCTCTGACCGATCACGCCCTCGCTGAGCCAGGCGCAGACGTCGGCGCCCGCGGTCACCTCCTCGTCCCCCTGCAGCACCGCGTCGGCGAGCAGCCGCGCGATCTGCAGGGTTCGCTCCAGCGGTGGCGCGTCGGCCATGGCCGCCCGATGGTGGCTCGCGATCACCTGGCACAGGTGGTCCGGGAAGCGCCATCCCGCCAGCATCTCGGCACCGAGATCGTCGTGGGCGAGGCCGAAGGTCGATCGCTCCAGGGTCACCAACTGCTCGGGGTCGCAGAGCGCCGGCAGGCACATCGTCACCGGCTCCTCCGTGGAGCCCGGCTCCCGGGACTGGTGCAGCACCGCCGTCCCGATCAGGTGCAGCAGCCCGACGCTGAAGGCGTCACCCGCGTTCGCGCCGATCATCGGCGCGACGATCTCGCCGCCGGTGGCGCACAGCGCCGCGGCGTGCCGGAAGCCGTCGGGGGCGCCGTCGGCGGAGTCCAGGCCGGCAGCCACCATCACGGCCAGGCTGCGGATCCCCTGGAAGCCCATGACCGAGACGGCGAACGGCAGCGTGGCCACCCGGCTGCTCAGCCCATAGTAGGAGGAGTTGGCGATACGCAGCACTCGGGCCGCGAACAACGG
>CAYYCE010000807.1:0-1518 GCA_964469635.1 uncultured Kineosporiaceae bacterium | reverse complement strand
CGTCTCGGTGGGCAGGCGGGTCGATCCTGTCATTGGGGTGTGACGGGGTGACGCGTGTCGTCGCGGTGGGTGTCGGGTCCACGTTCTCGGGGGGTTCTCGGTTGGGGCGGTCAGGGCACCTGCGGACGGAGTTAGCCAGGCGCGGCCAGGACGGGGCCAGGCGGGGCCCAGCCGGTGGCGACCAGGACGGCGGACGGGGCCGTGGCCTTGACGTGGAGCAGGAGTCGTCGACCGTGCCGGGCCAGGGTTGCGGGGATGGAGAGAAGACCCGTAGCCGCAGTTCGGACGCCACCGGGATGATCCGCCGCCTGCTCGTCGACCAGGAAACGGTCGTCCGCACCGCCCGGTCCGTCTTCCCCAGCGCGGAGGCGGTTCACGACGGGCCCACCGCCGACCTCCGCACCCAGCGGATGCAGGTCCACGAGAATGCGGCTGGATGCTCTGCAGCCTGCTGGCCTGACCAGCGTCCACCCCGACGCGGCGGGAAGGCCGGCCGCATCGACCATCCGTCCATCAGGCGTCGACGGGTTCGGCCCAGGGTGTCGCCGAGGAGAGGCGTCCGAAGGGCCTCCTGCCGTCGGGGGCCGTCAGGAGGCGGGATGGCTCCCGGACGCGGGGTTGGCCGCTGCCGTTCTGGCGTGGCTCAGGCCGAACTGGCGCAGGGCCGGCGTGGCCAGGGGGCCGGTGTGCGGCGATCGCGGCGTACATGGCGATCATGCCGAAGGCATAGGCGTTGAGGAGCAGGCCGCGCAGGGTGCTGCCCTGGAACAGAGTGTCCTTGAGCGCGCCGAGGTCCTTGGTCGCCTGGGCGTCCAGGGCCGACTGCGGCCTGGTACTCGCTGCTCACCAGCGTATAGGTCTTGCCGCCTGGGCCGTCCAAGCGTTGGGCCTTCGAACGCCGGCGAGGCGGCCGGCAGTGACCGGCGCGACGTGGCGAGGGTGCAGCCGAACCTCTCCGTGAACACGGCGCGTTGCGCTGGCAGGACGCCGAGGCTCGAGCCCTTGGTCGTGTCGTTGTCGCCCTCGCCGGGACGCAGCACGGGGACCAGCGGGTTGGATGGCAGATCGACCTGGGGGTCGCTGCGACCGGCGAAGTGGTCGACGGCGCAGGCGTTCTGGGCGGCGTACCCCGCAGCGGTGAGCTGCAGCGGCCGCTCGTACGGGTACCCGCCTACCACCGCAACGACGACCAGGAGGAGGAGCCCGAGCATGACCCACCAGCGGGTAAGCATGGGCCGTGCCTAGGCCTGGCTGCCCAGGCGCACCGCACGGAACGCCCCTGTACCGCGCCGCACGGCCGCACGCCGGCGACGCGGGCAGGGTCACGGGATGCTGCCGACCCGCGGAACGCCCAGCACGCTGCTCCGGTCTCTGGGGTGCGCCGCCGAGCGCTACGCCCACGAGCCGCCCGTCAACCGGACGATGACCAGAGTGACGATTACGGCGGCGTGGACCAGGTCACAGTAGAGGGGCGGGGCCCGGCCCCTGGGGGGGGGGGGGGCCCGCCCCCAGGCCCCG
>CAYYCE010000806.1:0-1522 GCA_964469635.1 uncultured Kineosporiaceae bacterium | reverse complement strand
TGCCGACGCCGCCGGGGCGCCGGTGCTGGCATCACTTCAGGCCCGGCCCCAGCGTTCCCTGACCGGCTGGTCTCGGTTGCTCGCGAGCTACCGACCCGGGCCCGTGGACGCCTGGTCGGTGCGGCGGTTGCTGCGCGACCTCGCCCCCACCGAAACCCGATCGGGCCGAGGCCGCGGCGGACGTCGTCCGACCGATCACCCGTCGTCCCTGATCGTGATGAGCCTGTCCGGCGATGCCAAGGGGCTGGCCCTCGGGCCACAGATCGCCGCGTGCGCGGCCTCCTTCGGGATCGCCACCCGGCTGGTTGCCGGGCCGGGGCACCCCAACGGTGCGGCGCTGTGGAATGCCTGCGCGCAGCACGACGACGACGGGCCGCGACCGGCTCTGACCCTGGGCGCCTCCCAGCCGCGCGAATCCTCCACGCTGACCCTGACCCTCACCCAGCTCGACCGGCTCGAACCCCGCCCGCACGACCTGCCACGCGCCGGGACGGTGCTGCTCGCCGTCGGTGTCGCACGGTGCACCGCGGACGACCTGGCCCGGTTGACCATGGCCCTGCACGAGACGGGCCACCGACTGCGAGGGGTCGTGGTGGCAGATCCGGATCGAACGGACCGCAGCACGGGGCGGCTTCTCGCCGACGAGGACGACGACGTCGTGCTCCCCCTGCGAATCACCGGAGGCATGCGATGAGCGCCATGGTCTGGGACGGCTGGACGATGCCCGAGGAGGACCTGGACATCATCGGGAGCCAGCCGGCGTTGGCCAACTGGCACCACCTTCGGACCCGGCTGCGCCGTGGCCGCGGGCTGGTACTGATCGCCGTGGTCGTGGGCCTGCTGACGGCGGTGGGCATGCTCATCGCCCTGCCCGGTGGCCACCGCGCCACGACCTTGATCGTGCTCGCCCACGACTCGCAGGTGGACCCGAGCCGTGCCATGGAGACCGATGTCAGCCTCGCCACCACGCGGGCTGTGGCGCAGCGGGCCATCGACGAGCTCGGCCTGCCGATCACCCCTGAGAGGTTGCTGCGGCGGGTCCAGGTGACGTCCGGGTCGGCTGATGCCGTGATGCTGAGCATGACCGCGGACAGCGACGTCGAGGCGGTCCGGGAGCTGACGGCCTACTCCGCGGCCTATCTGGCGGTCCGCTCCGAACAGGCGCGCGCCCAAGCCGATGCCCTGGCCACCGGGTCCCACGAACGGATCAAGGAGCTGCAGGCCCAGGCCGACGCCCTCACCGCCAAGATCGAGGCGACCTCGGGAACCAGCGCGGCCGGTTCGGCCCTCCTGGGTGATCTGGTCGGTCAACGCTCCCAGCTGATCGCCCAGATCGGCAGCCTGGAGCAGTCCGTCGAGGACGCCCGGTTGCGGGTCGACTCCGTCATCGCGGCGAGCACGGTGATCGACCCGCCGAGGGCCGATCCCTCCGTGGTCGCGCTCCGGGCGGGGCTCGCCCTGGCCACCGGTCTGATCGGCGGGGCCGCCCTCGGAGTGGCGCTGGTTCTCGGCCGCGCGCTCA
>CAYYCE010000805.1:428-1525 GCA_964469635.1 uncultured Kineosporiaceae bacterium | reverse complement strand
GCTGTCCGGGCGCCTCGTGGTCTCCACCGACACCCTGGTGGAGGGCCAGGACTTCCTGCGCGAGTACTCCACCGGCGAGGACGTGGGCGCCAAGGCGGCGGCCCAGGCCCTGGCGGACGTGGCGGCCATGGGCGGGCGTCCCCGCGCGCTGCTGGTGTCGCTGGCGATCCCCGGCCGGGTGCCCGCCGACTTCGCCGCGGCGATGGCCCGGGGTCTGCGGACCGAGTGTGCCCGCGCCGGGGCCGTCATGGTCGGCGGGGACGTCTCGGCCGCGGACGAGGTGGTGGTCAGCGGGACGGCGATCGGGGTGCTGGACGGCCCGGCACCGCCGGTGCTGCGCTCAGGGGCCCGGCCCGGCGACGTCGTGGCGCTCGCCGGGACCACCGGGGCCTCCGCCGCGGGGCTGGCGCTGCTGCGCGCGGGCGAGCGTGGACCGAGCACCGACCCGGACGACGGCCCGCTGGCACGCCTGCTGGCCGCCCACCGGGCGCCCCGGCCGCCGTACGCCGCCGGCCCGGCGGCCCGCCGGGCCGGGGCCCATGCGCTGATCGACACCAGCGACTCGCTGCTGCGCGATGCCGCCCGGGTCGCCGAGGCCTCGGGCGTGATGCTCGACGTCGACTCCGCGACCCTGCCGGCGGGCGCCGACCTGGACGCGGCGGCGGCCCGCCTCGGGGGCGCCCCGGGCCGGGCCGCGGCCCTGATCCGCGGCTGGCGGCTCACCGGGGGAGAGGACCACGCCCTGCTGGCGTGTTTCGCCTCGGGCACCCCCCTGCCCGAGGGCTTCGTGGCGATCGGTGAGGTCCGTGCCGTGGCGGCCGGGCGCCGTCCGCAGGTCCTGGTCGACGGCCGGCCGTGGCCCGGTGCCCTCGGGTGGACGCACTGGTGAACACCGAAGGGCCGGTCCCGGTGGGGGAACCGGCCCTGGTTGGTACCGGGGTCTGGCGGGGGCCTGGTCGGGGGGCCTGGTCGGGGTGGGCCGACGCGTCAGCGTGCGACCTTGCCCGCCTTGATGCAGGACGTGCAGACGTTGAGCCGCTTCGGCGTGCCACCGACCACCGCCCGGACCCGCTGGATGTTCGGGTTCCAGCGACGCT
>CAYYCE010000805.1:0-418 GCA_964469635.1 uncultured Kineosporiaceae bacterium | reverse complement strand
TGCGAGTGCGAGATGTTGTGACCGAAGCCCGGCCCCTTGCCGCAGACGTCGCAGTTGGCAGCCACGGGTAGTTCTCCTGAGTCGGTCGGGGTGGGTCGATGGGCGGGCGATCCGCTTGAGAGTATCCGACGGTGCGCGCCGAGCGGTAATCGGTCGGGCGGCGACGGCGGGACGATCGGGACCCGACAGCGATGCGCCTGCCCAGTAGCCTGCCGACATGCTGCAGGCGATCGATGCCCGCGCCGCTCGGCAGTGGGTCGTGGCCGCGCTGGTCGCCCTCGGCGAGGCGCGCGAGGAACTCGACGCGCTCAACGTCTTCCCGGTCCCCGACGGCGACACCGGCACCAACCTCTACCTGACCGTCGAGGCCGCGGTGGCCGCGGTGGCCGCGCTGCCGCCCACGGCCGAGGTCAGTGAG
>CAYYCE010000804.1:0-1525 GCA_964469635.1 uncultured Kineosporiaceae bacterium | reverse complement strand
GCCCCCGGCCCGGCCCGCGTCGAGGACCACCGGCCAACGCAGCGGCACCCGGTCCGCCCGGCTCTGGCCTCGCCGGTGTCCGTCACTGTCGAACGCCGAGCGATGACCGAGGCCGGCCTGTCCCTGGGGGGCGGGGCGGCGATGGTTGTCGGGGTCTACCTGCCCTTCCAGTGGGGCTCCACGGTGGGGGAGCAGGCCGCGTATGCCGTCGGGTCCTTCTGGCTCGTCGGTGCCCTCGCCATGGCCGGCGGATGGCTACGCCTGGCGCGGGCCACGGCCACCTGGGTCGGTCCTGGGGTCCAGCTTTCCGCGGGGTCCGGGGCGACGTGGGGGCTGGCCCTGCTCATCGCCTACCCCCCGTCGCAGGGCGTCGACGGACTCGGCACGGGGTTCAGTGTCGAGGTGGTCGCCCACCTGCTCGTCGCTGCCGCGGCGGTGCTGGTTGCGCTGCGGCTCGCGAGGGCTGCGGACCCGACACCGGGGGTGTCGCTGCCCCGGGACTGGGTGCACTGGTCGGTGGTCGTCCTGGCCTCGGCCAGCGCCGTGCTGCTGGTGATCACCGCGCTCCGGGTCTCGGAGGTGGGCGCCGCCCTCGGCGCGACGGGCGTGTGGGCAGCCGTTCTGGCCGCGGCCGTGCCGATCCGGGCGCTGTGGCTTCGTCCACGCCTCCTGGGCGGGGCGGTGCTGGTGGCCTGGCTCGTCTGTGGCGTCGCTCTGTTTGTCGCCTACAGGGTGATGCTCGACTACTTCGGAGATCACGTGCCGATCGACCTGTTCCTCATCACCGTGGTGGCCCTCGCGGTTCTGGCCCCGGTCTGGGTGCTGCGAGGTCGCCGCGCCGCTGACGTCGCACGGACCTAGCGCCCTCCTTCCCGTCAGTGGGTACGCTTGCGAGGATCGACGACAAGGTCAACTTCTCCTTGGTTCCGGTCGATGGTGATGTGAGTGTGCTGAGCGTGGTCTATGCGCGGTTGGAGGTCTTGGATGGCTGATCTCCGCACTCGGTTGACCTCTCCTTCCTCGCGGCGTCGCCCGTGGGCTGATCGGGCGCGGGAGGTGTTGGCCGATCGCGGCACCGTCGCTGCGACACTTCCGGCGACGGCTGTGGTAGCCATGCTCTTCATACTTCCCGCGCGCCACTGGTCGGCCCCGGCGTTTGCCATCCTGGTGGGTGGGACGAGCGCGGCCGCCTTGTTCGCTGTGGTGAACGTATGGTCAGCGCGGCGGCGGAACCTCCCCCTGTGGAGCCTGCACGTCGAGATCGGGATGGGCAACGTGCTGGTGAGCGCGGTGGTGGCGGCCGCCGCGACCCAGCACATCAACATGGCCAACCTCTACCTGTTGACCGCGACCGTCGCCGTCCTGTTGTTCTCCGTTCGCGCCGCGCTCGCCCACATCGGCGCGGCCGCCGTCTGGTACGCGGTGGTGCTGGCCTTCGGGCCGGCGACCGGCGACTCGCCGGTGCTCCCTTGGTTGGCGGTGTTCGGCACCACTGCCGTGGTCGGCGCGGTCGTGATAGGGCTCG
>CAYYCE010000803.1:0-1528 GCA_964469635.1 uncultured Kineosporiaceae bacterium | reverse complement strand
TGTCCCCGCACATCCGCCGGTAGCGGCCGACCACGTCGGTGGCGATGTAGCCCAGCGGGTGTCCCACGTGCAGACCGGCGCCCGAGGGGTAGGGGAACATGTCCATCACGAAGAACGAGCGGGAGGCCGGGTCGGCGTTGCGACCCTGCCCGTCCACCAACGCGCCTGTCGGGTTGGGGGTGTGGAACGTGCCGAGCTCGGCCCACCGGTCCTGCCAGCCGAGCTCGATCTGCTCGGCCAGCGCGGCGGTGTAGCGGAACGGGACCTCGGCAGCGGCGCTGTCGGTCGTGGGCTCGGGCGACATCGGCGTAGACACGACCGCAAGGCTACCCGCGCGCCACCCCACCCCCCGCGCCCCGCCCCCGCCCCGCCCCCGCCCCCGGCGAGTTCGGTGGTGGGCGTCGAGTTCGGTGGTTGCGACCACCGAACTCGCCCGCTGACCACCGAACTCGCGGCCGGGGGTGGGGTGGGGCGGGGCGGGGTGATCAGTAGGGTCACCTCATGAGTGACGCGCCGCAGGATCCGCAGGTCGCCATCGCCCAGGCCGAGGCCGAGGCGGCCGCCGCACGGGCCGCGGCAGCCCAGGCCGAGGCCGAGGCGGCAGAGGCCAAGCTGAAGGCGCTCAAGGCGGCCGCCGCCGCGGCGGGACCGGCCGCCCCGGTGGCGGGCAGCAACCCGGCCGCAGCCGCCCCGGTGGCGGCAGCCCCAGCCACGTCGGCACCCACCCCCGCACCGGTCACGGGCGCCGCGTCCCCATGGGCGGCCGAGGTCGCGGCCGCCTACGCGTTCGGCCACACGCTTCCGCTCGGAGCCCTGGTCGAGGACGGCACGGCCTCCCCCAGCGCCCAGGTCGGGCTGCCGCTGGCGATGATGAACCGGCACGGACTGGTGGCAGGGGCGACCGGCACCGGGAAGACCAAGACGCTGCAGGGCATGGCCGAGGGGCTCTCGGCAGCCGGCGTCCCGGTGTTCGTCGCCGACATCAAGGGCGACCTGTCGGGCCTCGCGGCGCCCGGGACCGCGTCGGACAAGCTCCTCGCGCGCACGACGAGCATCGGCCAGGACTGGCGCGCCACGTCGTTCCCCGTCGAGTTCTACACCCTCGGCGGCGTCGGCAGCGGCACACCGATCCGCACCACCGTCACGGACTTCGGCCCGTTGCTGATGTCCAAGGTCCTGGACCTGAACTCGACCCAGGAGTCCAGCCTCGGCCTGATCTTCCACTGGGCGGACACCCAGGGCCTGGCGTTGCTCGACCTCAAGGACCTCCAGGCGGTGATCGCCTACCTGGTCTCCGACGAGGGCAAGACCGAGCTCAAGGGCATCGGCGGGCTGTCGGCTGCCACCGCCGGGGTCATCCTGCGCGAGATCGTCGGGCTTCAGGCCCAGGGTGCCGACGTGTTCTTCGGCGAGCCGGCGTTCGCCACCGGCGACCTGCTGCGCACCGCGCCGGACGGTCGGGGGCTGATCTCGGCCCTCGAGCTGCCGAGCGTGCAGGACCGGCCGGCGCTGTTCTCGACGTTCCTGA
>CAYYCE010000802.1:0-1531 GCA_964469635.1 uncultured Kineosporiaceae bacterium | reverse complement strand
CTAGCACGCCGCCCTCTCAAGGCGGTAGCGCGGGTTCGAATCCCGTCGGGGCTACGCCGAGATCAGGCCCCCGGTCGCAGACCGGGGGCCTGATCGTCGTGGTGGGCGGTCGCGCGGAGCGATCGCCCACCGGCTCAGGAGCCCGAGCGCAGGACGGCGGTGAGCCTGTTCGCCGCGGCCACGACCGCCCCGGCGTGCCGGCGGCCGGGCTGGCGACTGGACCGCTCCACCGGCCCGGAGACCGATACCGCGGCGACCACCTTCCCGGAGGGACCCCGGATCGGGGCCGAGACCGAGGCCACCCCGGGTTCGCGCTCGCCGACGCTCTGCGCCCACCCGCGCCGGCGGACCCCCGACAGTGTCGTGGCCGTGAACCGGGCCCCCTGCAGGCCGCGGTGCAGGCGGTCCGGCTCCTCCCAGGCGAGCAGCACCTGCGCGGCCGAGCCGGCGAGCATCGTCAGCGTCGCCCCGACCGGGATGGAGTCGCGCAGCCCGATCTGCCGCTCGGCGGCGGCCACGCAGACCCGCTGGTCGCCCTGCCGGCGGTAGATCTGCGCCGATTCGCCGGTCAGGTCGCGCAACGTGACGAGCACCGGGCCGGCGGCGGCCAGCAGTCGGTCCTCCCCGGCGGCCGAGGCCAATTCGGCCAGCCGGGGACCGAGCACGAACCGGCCCTGCAGGTCCCGGGACACCAGGCGATGGTGTTCGAGAGCCACGGCGAGCCGATGCGCGGTGGGTCGGGCCAGCCCGGTCGCCGCGACCAACTGGGCCAGGCCGGCCGGTCCGGCCTCCAGTGCCCCCAGCAGGACGGCCGCCTTGTCCAGGACGCCGACTCCGCTGCCGCGCTCCGTAGTGTCCACACAACGATATTGCCGTCTCGACTGGTGAGACGCAAGTGCGGGCGGGATGTCTGGAGGAGCAGGCTGTGGCCCTGCGACGAATCCACGTGTCGAGGAGGACCATCCCCGTGGGACGCACATTGGCACAGAAGGTCTGGGACGCTCATCTGGTCCGCACCGGCGGCGGGGCCGGCGCGGAGCCGGATCTGCTCTACATCGACCTGCACCTGATCCACGAGGTGACCAGCCCGCAGGCCTTCGAGGGGTTGCGACTGGCCGGTCGCACCGTCCGCAGGCCGGATCTCACGATCGCCACCGAGGACCACAACGTCCCCACCATCGACATCGACGCCCCGATCGCCGACCCGGTCAGCCGGACCCAGATCGAGACGCTGCGGGCCAACTGCGCCGAGTTCGGCGTCCGGCTGCACCCGCTGGGTGACGTCGAGCAGGGCATCGTCCACGTGGTCGGCCCGCAACTGGGTCTGACCCAGCCGGGCATGACCGTGGTGTGCGGCGACTCGCACACCTCGACCCACGGCGCCTTCGGGGCGCTGGCCTTCGGCATCGGCACCAGCGAGGTCGAGCACGTGCTGGCCACCCAGACGTTGCCGCTCAGGCCGTTCAAGACCATGGCGGTCACCGTGGACGGCGGGCTGCCGGAGGGCGCCACGGCCAAGGACCTCATCCTC
>CAYYCE010000801.1:0-1534 GCA_964469635.1 uncultured Kineosporiaceae bacterium | reverse complement strand
TCGGGCCGCATCGTCCCGGCCAGCAGCAGCCCGAGGGCCACGAAGACCGAGGTGCCCAGGAGCACCAGCAGGACGGCGGGCAGGATCCCCGCGGGATCGGGCCGCCAGCCCAGGGCCGTGGCGAGCGTGCCGAGCACGGCGAACTGCACGACCTCGATCGTCAGCACCGCCAGCGTGCGGCCGGCGAGCAGGCCGCCCCGCCCGAGGGGTGTGGTGGCCAGGAAACGGAGCACCCCGTGTCGGCGGTCGAACCCGGTGCCGATGGCCTGCCCGGTGAAGGCGGTCGAGACGATCGCCAGCGCCAGCACGCCGGGCGCCCCGAGGTCGATCCAGTGCTCACCGGGGGCGACGTGGGTGCCGGGGATCGCGAACCGGCTGAGCAGGATCAGGATCAGGGCGGGCAGGACCAGGGTGAGCAGCAGTTGCTCGCCGTTGCGCAGCATCACGCGGGTGTCGAACCGGGCCTGCGCCAGGGCGCGGGAGGCGTTCACCGCATCCCCCGACCGGTCAGGTTGAGGAAGACGTCCTCCAGGCTGCGCCGCCCCAGGGTGAGCCCCTCCGGCAGCACGTTCCGTTCGGCGCACCAGGCGGTGACGGCCGCCACGGACGCCGCCGTGAGCGGACCCGCCGGGCTGGCCGAGATCCGGTAGTTGCCCGGGGTGGTCTCGGCCACGGTCGCACCGCCCGGCAGCGCCGAGGCCAGCTCGACCAGCTCCAGCCCGGGCGGGCCGGAGAAGACCAGGTTGTCCGAGGCCCCACCGGTGAGCTCGGCGGGTGAGCCCTCCGCCACCAGGCGCCCCTCGTCGATGACCACCACGTGGTCGGCGAGCTGCTCGGCCTCGTCCATCAGGTGGGTGGTCAGGATCACCGAGACCCCGTCGGCGCGCAGCGAGCGCACGATGTCCCAGACGGCGCGGCGGGACTGGGGGTCCAGCCCGGCCGTCGGCTCGTCGAGGAAGACCAACCGGGGGCGGCCCACGAGGGCCAGGGCCATGGACAGCCGTTGCCGCTGCCCGCCGGAGAGCCGGCGGACCATGGTCCTGGCGTGGTCCGTCAGGCCCAGCTGGGTGAGCAGCCGCGCCGGGTCGTCGGGTTCGTCGTGCAGGGCGGCGACGTGGTGCAGCACCTCCCCCGCCCGGGCGCCGGTGGGCAGCCCGCCGTCCTGGAGCATCACCCCGACGCGGTGCCGGAGCACCGCCGCGTCGGCGATCGGGTCCAGGCCCAGCACCCGGACCGAGCCCGACGTGGCGCGCCGCAGCCCCTCGCAGCACTCCACGGTGGAGGTCTTACCGGCGCCGTTGGGCCCGAGCAGGGCGGTGACCCGACCCGCGGGGGCGCGCAGGGACAGACCGTCGACGGCGAGTCGGCCCGTGGAGCCGCCGTAGCGGATCGTCAGGTCGTCCAGTTCAACGGCATGCTCCACCTGCACGCTCGGCAGTCTAGGCGGGAGATCACGGTCCGCGGAGGCCGGTGTCCCGGTTGAGACCTGCCGCGATTAACGCAATACTAGTGTCATGAAAATGGCCGAGGAGGC
>CAYYCE010000800.1:0-1539 GCA_964469635.1 uncultured Kineosporiaceae bacterium | reverse complement strand
CGGCTCTTCGGATCTAGGCGTGGGGTCGTGTCTTCTTCTTGGGGGGTCGGCGGGGGTAGGGCTTGAGTCCTGAGGCGGCGAGCAGGATCCGGAGCCGGTAGTGCTCGAAGGTGCGGAAGCCGTGGGCGAGGCGGCGGGTCTTCTCGATGATCAGGTTGACGGCTTCGGTGCCGCCGTTGCTGATCCGGTGGGTGTCGAACCGGGCCAGGACGTGGCTGCTCCATTGGCGCAGGGTCCGGCCGAGGCGGGCGACCTCGGGGATGGGGCAGGTGTGGAACGAGGCGATGACCTTCTCGGCGATCGCCCTGCCCTGGTCGGGGTCGGCGGCTTGGTACATGGAGCGGAGCTGCTGGTAGGCGTGCCAGGCGATGGTGACCTCGAGGTTGGGGTCGCCGGCCTGCAGGCAGGCTTCGAGCTTGGCGGCCTGTCGTTTGGTCAGGTGCTCGGATCCGCGGCGGAGCAGGCCGCGGATCTTGTACAGCGGGTCGTCCTTGTGGCCGCGCCGGGCCAGGGTGTCCTGCTGGACCCGGCGGCGGACCTCGTCGACCACGCCGGTGCCGAGCTTGACGACGTGGAAGGCGTCCAGGACGGCGATGGTGTCGGGCAGCTCGTCGCGCAACGCGTTGGCGTAGCCGCGGAACGGGTCCAAGGAGGCCTCGGTGATCCCGGCGGTGAACTCCTTCGGTTGGGCCTTCAGCCAGGCGGCGTAGGCGGTGCCGGTGCGGCCGGGCACGACGTCGAGGAGGCGGGCGTGCAGCAGCCCGCGCTGGTCGCGGGTCAGGTCGACCATGCCGGTCACGGCCCGGTTCGCATCACCGACCCGGCTCGGCCGCCAGATGTGCTCGTCCACGCCGAGCACGCTCACCCCGGCCAGGCGTGCCGGGTCGCCCAGCCGGCGGGTCGCCTCGGCCTCGACGGCGTCCCACAGGGTGTGCCAGTCCACCCCGAGGTGGCGGGCCAGCGCCGCCACCGTGGTGTCGTCGAAGGTCAACGCGTCGGTCGCCCAGGCCACCGCCCGGCTGGTCAGCTTCGCTCGCGGCGCGATCAGGTCGTGGGTCTCGGAGAACGTGGCCACCGGGCAGGCCGGCTCGACACACCGCCAGACCCGCTTGCGCCACCGCACCACCGTGACCGCCCCGAACGCCGGAGCATCCGCGGCCGTGTGCACCCGGCGGCCGTGGCCGACCGCGACCACCCCACACGACGGGCAGCCCCCGACGTCGGCGTCGGTCTCCACCGTGACCACCAGCCGGTCCCGGTCGTCGCGGACGACGGACAGGACATGCATGCCAGTGATATCGAACAAGGCGTCGGCCCGAGCACACCAGCGTGCACCCGAGCAGCCCGTAGGGTGCTCCATGTCGAGGTCTTCAGTTCTTCAGGTGGCTTGGTCGCTCCTGATCCTGAAGACCTCGACCTCACTTCCCCCGCACCGCCACGCCGCAACCCTCACCCACGCTCAGATCCGAAGAGCCGCTTTGAGGCCGGCGAACTTCGCGCGGGTGGACTGCGCGGTGTCGAATGTCCAGAACGTGACGT
>CAYYCE010000799.1:0-1540 GCA_964469635.1 uncultured Kineosporiaceae bacterium | reverse complement strand
CCAGGTTGTGCCAGGCGTCCTGCCATGGCCACCGCTGGGGTAGGTGCAGGATCAGGCGCCGGCTGGTGGTCGCGATCCGGGCGGGGATGTGGATGAGCCGGGTCCGCAGGCTGGCCCACCGGGCGTGCCGCATCCCGGCCGCGACCGCGGCCGCCCTGGTGATGTTGAACGCGATGACGGTGTGGGCGAGCCAGGCGGCGTTCGCCGCGTACTTCCCGCTCGGCAGGTGCGCGAGGGGTCCGTCCTTGAGCTCGGCGATGACCTGCTCGACGACGGCGTGCTCGCGGTGGACCTGGTCGGCCTGCACGGTGGACAGGGTGGAGTTGGTGATGAAGGCGTGGTGGCGCCAGGTCGCGAAGAGCTCGCCCTGGACCGACCCGTCGCAGGCCAGGGGTTGGATGCGTCGAACCCGGCGCACGACCAGCCGGCAGGGCACGTGCTCGGTGGTGCGGCGTCCGGTGAACGCGGTGTAGGGGACCTCGGCGACTTCCGCGTCGCTCACCCACCACTGCTCCTCGGGATCCCACACGGCGTTGGGGTACTTGATCGGTGTCCAGGCGTCCTCGCCGATGCTGCTGATCGCGGCCTTGATCTTGGGGTCCATCCGGGCCGTCACCGAGAACCACGCCCGGTGCCGGAGCGCGGTGCCGACCAGCGCCCACCCGTAGTACGCCGAGTCGGCCCGGCACATCACCTGCCCGTGCGCCCCGGCGGCCCGTGCCGTGGTGATGGCCTGGGCGAGCAGCCGGCCCGCGCCGGCCGCCGACGCGGTGTTCCCGCGGCGCAGCCTTGCCCGGGCGATCACCGGCGCCGCGACCGGTGTGGAGATCGTGGCGAGCTGGACGTTGAGGCCGCGGACCCCGGAGTACCCGTACGCGGCGGCCTGCTTGGCATACCCATGCACGCCCCGGATGGTGTCGTCGACATCGACGAACGCGATCCCACCAGGTCCGGCGCCGGCCAGCAGGGCCGGCACCCGAGCGGCGAGCCCGGCCAGCAGGCCCGCGCCCACCGCATCGAGCTGCTGGACATGACCATGGGTGAAGCAGCGCAGGAACGTGCCCAGCGTCGACGGCGCCCGCACCCCGGTGAACACCCGCGGCATCCCGCCGTGGCGAAGCAGGTCCAGGTCCTCGATGCTGTCCGCGCCGGCCAGCATCCCCGCGACCACCCCCGCGCTCTTGGCCACCCGGTTCGGCGACGACACACTCAGCTGCCCGAGCAGGTCGTACAGCCCGGCCGCCCCGGCCAGCCCCAGCGTCGGGGCCAGCCCCGCCGCGCCCACCAGGTTCGGGTCATCGAAGACCGCGCGGATCGTGTGAGAAGGTTTCACCTACGGAGTGCCCTTCGTGACGTGACGGATCAGGACTTCAGACACCCCAATCCTGTTGCATCACAAGGGCACTCCCACGTCACGACCCGCCAACCCCCAAATCCGGCCGGTGGATCAGGGCTCAGGTGATTGTGGCCTACATCGACTCCTACCGGGGTCGGTTCGGCGTCGAGCCGATCTGTGCCGTGCTCTCGCAGCACGGGATGA
>CAYYCE010000798.1:0-1542 GCA_964469635.1 uncultured Kineosporiaceae bacterium | reverse complement strand
TACGACCCGACGATCCGTCGGCAGCTCGGCAACTTCCCGCAGGCGTTCTCGCACCTGGGTCTGGTGCAGGCGGCCTGTACCCTGGCCCGGGCGGATTCGGCCGCCGAGGCCGACGGTGCCGATGCCTGATCACCCGCTGCACGCTCCCGTGCTGGCCTGGTACGCGGAGAACGCCAGGGACCTGCCCTGGCGGGATCCGGGCTGTTCACCGTGGGCCGTGCTCGTCAGCGAGGTGATGCTGCAGCAGACTCCCGTCGCCCGGGTGCTTCCTCCCTGGCGGGCGTGGACGGCGCGCTGGCCCACCCCGGCGGCCCTGGCCGCCGAACCCGTCGGCGAGGCGATCCGGGCCTGGGACCGGCTGGGCTACCCGCGCCGCGCCGTCCGGCTGCATCAGGCGGCCGACGCGATGGTGCGACGGCACGCCGGACAGGTGCCCGCCAGCCGCGAGGACCTGCTCGCGCTGCCAGGGGTGGGCGCCTACACGGCCGCAGCGGTGGCCTCCTTCGCGTTCCGACAACGCCATGCCGTGGTGGATACGAATGTCCGTCGCGTGATCGCCCGGGCGATCACGGGAGTCGCCCAGGCGGTCCCCTCCCCCACGGTGGCCGAACGGGCGTTGGCCGAGGATCTGCTCCCGGACGACGCCGATCGTGCCGCCACCTGGGCCGTGGCCTCGATGGAGTTCGGGGCGCTGGTCTGCACGGCCCGTGACCCCCGCTGTGGGACCTGCCCGGTGCGCTCGCTGTGCCGCTGGCGGGCCGCGGGGGCCCCGCCGTATGCCGGGCCCCCGCGGCGGGGCCAACGCTACGAGGGCACCGACCGGCGCGTTCGGGGCCTGCTGCTCGCAGCCCTCCGGGCCTCGAGAGATCCAAGGCCGCTCACGGAGTTGCTGGCGTGCGTCCCCGACGACGCGCTCGGCGACCCGACCGGCGATCCCCACCAGCGTGAGCGCTGCCTCGACTCACTCGTCGCCGACGATCTGGTCGAGGCGCTCCCCCGCGGCTTGGTCACGCTGCCGCGCTAGGCGGTCAGCCGACCGTGCTCCCAGCGCCCTGGTTGTACGGCGCCGTCTGCCACTTGGCCAACGTGAGCGAAGTGCTCTGGTCGTAGGCCATGAAACGCCACGAGCCCTGGTAGGTGTTGTTCTGCCACACGTTGTTCTGGTTGAAGGTGATGTTCTTCTCCACGACAGCACCCTTGTAGGGCGACCAACTCGGGTAGCTGCCGTAGTTGGAGAAGAGGCCGTTGTACCCGCATCCCTTGTCCAGCGAGCACTGGGGGACGTTCGCCGCATTCAGGCTGAACGTGTTGTGGTCCACCAACAGGTTCTGCGTCTTCCACCGGCAGTCGCTGAAGTACGGCTCGACCGCGACCTTGGACGGTGTGGAACACGCCGAGACGGTGGCGACCGAGGGATTGACCAGCGTCGTCATGCCGGAACTGGTGTTCGCCGGCGACCCGGCGAAGCGGTCGGCGTTCTCCCACGCGACCACCCCGGACCAGTTGTCCGTGAACGTGTTCCCGGAGATCCGCATCCGGTCG
>CAYYCE010000797.1:0-1545 GCA_964469635.1 uncultured Kineosporiaceae bacterium | reverse complement strand
CGTACGGCGGCCCGTAGTTGTTCGCCAGGTCGAGGTGGGTCAGCCCGAGGTCCACGGCTCGGCGCACGACGGCCCGCTGCGTCTCGAACGACTTCGTGTCACCGAAGTTGTGCCACAGGCCCAGCGACAGCGGCGGCAGCCGGAGCCCGCTGTGCCCGCAGTGCCGGTAGGTCATCGCGTCGTAGCGGTCGGCGGCGGGCTGGAACGGGGTCTCGACGGTCACCGGCCCACCGTATCCGCCGCGCAGGTCACGGGCCCGCGCAGGAGCGGGCCGATCGGCCCTCGCCATCGGTGCCGGGCACGAGTTGGCTGGGTGCATGCGCGCACGACGCCTCCTGACTGCCACCGCCACCACCGCAGCTCTCGTCCCCCTGGTCCGCGCCGCTCACCGGGCCCAGCTGGTCTGGGGTGCGACACGAGCCGAGCAGATCGGCGCGCTCGTCGGCGATGCCCTGGTGCCCGTCGCCGACCTCGTCGCGACCCGCGCGATCGACATCGCCGCCCCGCCCGACGCCGTGTGGCCGTGGGTGGTCCAGATCGGCCAGGGTCGCGGCGGGTTCTACTCCTACGACGCGCTGGAGAACCTCGTCGGCCTGGGCATCCACAGTGCGGACCAGATCGCGCCGCAGTGGCAGGACCTTGCGGTCGGCGACCCCGTGCACCTCGCCGAGGAGTTCGCCCTCACCGCCGCGATCGTGGAGCCCGGCAGCGCTCTCGTGCTGCAGGGGGACGGCCCGGTGGACGACGACGGGCCGTCACCGTTCACGTTCTCCTGGGCGTTCGTGCTGAGCGCACGAGCCGGCGGGTCGCGGCTGGTGGTCCGCGAACGGTACGGCTACCGGCTCGGCTGGGCCGGTCGGTTGGTCCCGCCGGTCTCCTGGGTGAGCTTCGTGATGACCCAGCGCATGCTCCGCGGGATCCGCGACCGGGCCGAGGGCCGATAGCCCCGCACCGGGCGACGGGTCCCAGGCAAACAGCACGGCGCCCCGGGGGCTCCTGCCGCCCGGGGCACCGGCGGTTCGGTCCGCCGACCGCCGTCAGTGGCGATCGATCCGGACGTCCACCGCGTGCACGGAGCAGGAGATGCACGGGTCGTAGTTGCGGATCGCCTGCTCGCACCTGTGGGTGAGGTCGTGGTCGCCCAGCGCCACCCATCGCTCGGCCAGCTCACGCAGGTCAGCCTCGATGCTCGGCTGGTTCTGCGCGGTCGGCGGCACGATCTGGGCGTCGTTGATGGTCCCGGCGTGATCGATGACGTAGCGGTGGAACAGCACACCGCGCGGAGCCTCGGTGGCGCCGAAGCCCTCCCCGGCCCGGGCCGGGACCGCGACCGACGGCACGCGACCGTCCGTCCAGCCGTCGATGATCTCCATGGCCTCGACCAGCGCCTCGACCAGCTCCACCGCACGCACCACGATCGACTTGAACGGGTTGCGGCAGGTCTCGCCGAGACCCGCCTCGTGGGCCAGCTCCCTGGCCAGCGGGGACAACCGGTCGTGGTTGAGGGTGTAGCGGGCCAGCGGCCCCACCACGTACGGCTTGCCG
>CAYYCE010000796.1:0-1551 GCA_964469635.1 uncultured Kineosporiaceae bacterium | reverse complement strand
ACGGCGATCGCGTGGGCCGACCAGCTGATCCGTCTCGGCGAGGCCGAGGTGGTCGTGGCCGGGGGGCAGGAGTCGATGTCGCGGGCTCCGCACCTGCTGCCCTCGGCCCGGGTCGGACACGCCTTCGGCGACGTCGTGCTCGCCGACCACATGGAGCGCGACGGCCTCTGGGACTCCTTCACCGACCTGGGCATGGGCCCGCTGGCCGAGTCCGGCAACCGCGGCGCGGCTCACGTTCCCCGCGCCGACCAGGACGCCTTCGCCGCCGCCTCCCACCAGCGTGCCGCGCGGGCCTGGAAGGACGGTGTGATGACCGCCGAGGTCGTCCCCGTCGTCGTCCCGCAGCGCCGGGGCGGGACGGTGACGGTGGACCGGGACGAGGGGATCCGCGCCGACACCACGGTGGAGGCGCTGGCCCGGCTGCGCCCGGCGTTCACGCCCGAGGGCAGCATCACCGCCGGGTCGGCCTCCCAGATCTCGGACGGCGCCGCCGCGGTCCTGGTCACCAGTGCCGAACGGGCGGCGCGCGAAGGGTGGCCGGTGCTCGCCGAGATCGTCTCCGCCGCGAGCGTCGCCGGCCCGGACTCCACGCTCCAGGTCCAGCCGGCGAGGGCGATCGAGGCGGCCTGCGCCCGGGCCGCGATCGCGCCCGCCGAACTCGACCTGGTCGAGATCAACGAGGCGTTCGCCGCGATCGCCGTCGCCGCCGCGAACCTGCTCGGTCTGCCGCTCGAGAGGGTCAACGTGGACGGCGGGGCGGTCGCCCTCGGTCATCCCATCGGGGCCTCCGGTGCCCGGATCACGCTGCACCTGGCCCACGCCCTGACCCGGCGCGGCGGCGGGATCGGGGCCGCGGGGTTGTGCGGCGGCGGCGGCCAGGGCGATGCCATCGTGCTGCGGGTGCCGGAATCGGCGGCGGGCCAACGGTCGGAAGGGGATGCATGATGAACCGGCGGGTCGACGTCGACGCACTGGTGGGGGCCGCCCGCGCGGGCAGCCCCCGCGCCGTGGCCCGGCTGGTGTCGCTGGTCGAGGACGCCCATCCGGCGCTGCGCGAGGTGATGGCCGCGCTGGCCCCCCACACCGGTCACGCCCGGATCATCGGGCTCACCGGCTCGCCCGGGGTGGGCAAGTCGACGTCCACGTCGGCGCTGGTGACGGCATTGCGCCGCAAGGGACTGCGCGTCGGCGTGCTGGCCGTCGACCCGTCCTCGCCGTTCTCCGGCGGGGCGTTGCTCGGCGACCGGATCCGGATGCAGGACCACGCCACCGACCCGGGGGTGTTCATCCGATCGATGGCCACCCGGGGTCACCTCGGCGGTCTGGCCTGGGCGACCCCCCAGGCACTGCGGGTGCTGGACGCGGCCGGCTGCGACGTGGTGCTGGTCGAGACCGTCGGCGTCGGTCAGAGCGAGGTCGAGGTCGCCGGAATGGCCGACACCACCGTGGTACTGCTGGCTCCCGGCATGGGTGACGGCGTCCAGGCCGCCAAGGCGGGCATCCTCGAGATCGGCGACGTGTTCGTGGTCAACAAGGCGGACCGGGACGGCG
>CAYYCE010000795.1:0-1553 GCA_964469635.1 uncultured Kineosporiaceae bacterium | reverse complement strand
CCACCCTGGGGACCCGTCTGCCCGAACGCTGGGGGCTGCCCGAGTCGATGCGCGAGGACACCGGCGTCATCTTCGCCTCGGCGTTCCCCGGGTACGGGTCCTTCGCCCGGGACTTGGAGGGGTACTACACCAGTCGCGGACACCGTGAGCTCCTTCTCGCGCTGGAGGCCGTGCGGGCCCGGATGCGGGGTGACGAACCGGCCGCCGTGGAGGTCGATCGCCGGATCGGCGAGTTGCGCCACGAGCTGGAGACCTCGAGTTTCCACTTCGACCGCCGGTTCCTGTTCCGGGTGCTCGCGATGGGGCACTCCCAGTTCGCCGAGCTGATCGGCGCCCGCGGGCCCAACACCCAGATCAACGCCGCCTGCGCGAGCACCACCCAGGCGGTGTCTCTGGCCGAGGACTGGATCCGCGCCGGCCGGGCCCGCCGGGTGATCGTCGTCTCTGCGGACGACGTCACGGCCGAGCACCTGCTGCCGTGGATGGTCGGGGGCTTCCTGGCCACCGGCGCCGCGGCCACGGACGACGTGGTCGCCGACGCCGCCACCCCCTTCGACCGACGCCGCCACGGCATGATCGTCGGAATGGGCGCCGCCTCCCTCGTGGTGGAGCGACCGGACGCCGCCGCCGAGCGCGGCATCACGCCGATCTGCGAGGTGCTCGCGACGACCACACTGAACAGCGCCTTCCACGGCACACGCCTCGACGTCAACCACATCGCCGACGTCATGGAAGGTCTGATGCGTAAGGCCGAGGCCCGCGGGGTGAGCCGTTCCGAGATCGCCCGTTCCACGATGTTCGTCTCGCACGAGACGTACACCCCGGCGCGCGGCGGCAGCGCCGCCGCGGAGGTCAACGCCCTGAGGAGCGTCTTCGGGCCCGACGCCGACCGGATCGTGGTCACGAACACCAAGGGCTTCACGGGCCACGCCATGGGAGCCGGGATCGAGGACGTCGTGGCGGTGAAGGCACTGGAGACGGGCGTGGTCCCGCCGGTGCCCAACTACCGTGAGGTCGATCCCGACCTGGGCCGGCTCGCCCTGTCCATCGGCGGCAGCTACGACGTGCGGTACGCGCTGCGCCTGGCCGCCGGTTTCGGCTCGCAGATCGCCATGTCCTTGTTGCGTTGGACGCCGCCGGTGAGTGGACGGCGCTCGCTGCCCAACGACCTGGGATACCAGCACCGGATCGCCGATCCGGCGGCCTACCAGCGGTGGCTGGACACCATCGCCGGTCACGCCGACGCCCAGCTCGAGATCGACCACCGCCGGCTGCGCGTGGTGGATGCCGGCGCCGACACCATCGCCGCCGCACGTCCGGCCCCCGCCGCACGTCCGGCGCCCGCGGCACGTCCGGCGCCCGCGGCACGTCCGGCGCCCGCGGCAGCCGTCCCGCCGCCCGCCGCCCCCGCGGCTGCACCGGCCGCCGTCGCGCCCGCGGCGGCTGCGCCGGCTCCCGAACCGGTGGCCCCGGTGGTCGGTGGGGATCCGGTGTTGGAGGCCGTGACGGCGATCGTGGCCGAGATGACCGGGTATCCGCCGGAGTTGTTGGAC
>CAYYCE010000794.1:725-1554 GCA_964469635.1 uncultured Kineosporiaceae bacterium | reverse complement strand
CAGGTGCTGGCCGGGGCGCCGATGGACCCGGCGCTGGCGAAGGCGGCGTGCGAGCGCTGCAGCGTGTCGGGGGCGACGACGCCGGGCGGTGCGCCGTCGGCCTGCGACGCCTTCTTCGGCGCGCCGACGGGCGGCTTGCCCTCGAGCTGCGACATCAAGGACCTGGTGACGCTGAAGCTGGCGCTCCAGGACGAGGGTTCGAGCGTCTCGGGCGTGTGCATGCGCAACACGCCGCAGCAGCCGGCGGACGGCAGCTGATGGCCCGGTCCCGACCCGCTGCCGTGCTCGCGCTGCTGCTGGCCGCGGCGCCGGCGGGGGCCGTCCCGTCGGTGGGTGAGCCGGTGGTGTACGTGAGCCCGGACGGGTCGGGGACGCCGCCGCCGAGCTCGCCGTGGAAGGTGGCGGCGGAGGACGGCCAGCAGCTCGTGCTCTACCTGGACTACGAGAACAGCCCGGATGTGGGGGCCTCGCAGAGCGGAACCATGTGCATCGACGCCGACGGCGACGAGACCTGCGGCTTCGACGTGCTGATCGAGCTGTCGAGCGACGTGGCCACCCTCGCGAGCTTCGCGCCCCCGGCCGGCTGCGACACGGATCCAGACTGCTCGATCGTGGGCTCCCTCGACCCGACGTCCCACGTGCTGCGGGTGAACGGGATCGACATCTCGGGCATGCCGATCCCGGCGCCGATCGGCACGCTGCAGCTCGACGCGGCGGGCGCCAACGAGGACCAGCGCGACGATCTGTTCTCGGGGTTTCGGCGCATGTCGGGCCAGCGCGGGCTGGGGCTCGAGCTGCCGCTGGCGCGCGCGTTCATCGAGCTGCACGG
>CAYYCE010000794.1:312-715 GCA_964469635.1 uncultured Kineosporiaceae bacterium | reverse complement strand
AACGACCTGCAGATCACTGCGAGAGGCATGCACCGGGTCGGGGCAGCGGGGCAGCTCGACGCCATCCAGACACGGGAGCTCGTCGCGCTGCCCGAGCCGGGGCTGCTGTGGCAGCTCGGCTTCGGCCTGCTGGGCCTGGGCCTGCTGAGCCGGCGCCGCCGCTGCTCCGGCCACCGACATCCGCTCGGCTGACCTGCACCCCTCGACGGCTTCGGACTGCGCGGACTCGAAGCCTATCGATCCAGCAGCTCGGCCTGCTCCTCCAGGCCCACCTGATCGAGCAGCGCGTCGCGGTGGTGGCGCAGCGTCACGGCGTCTGGCTCCTTCGCGACCCAGTCGGACAGGGTCGCGAAGGCGTCGTACCAGTAGCCCGCCGCTGCCAGGCGGTGGGCGCGCTGCCGGG
>CAYYCE010000794.1:0-302 GCA_964469635.1 uncultured Kineosporiaceae bacterium | reverse complement strand
CGGGCCGGGACCTCGGCCAGCTCGGCAGCCACGGCCGGAGCCGGCGGCTGGCGGAGGATCGCGCCTCCCGACGCCACGTCGGCGTCGCGATGGGCTTCGTCGGGCACCAGCGCCACCTGCCACTGGTAGGTGACGCCGGGGGCGAGCTCGACGCCCCGCTCGGCCAGCGAGAGGGTGTGTAGCCCGCCGGCCACCGGCGGCGTCAGCCGCTCCTCGAGCAGGGGATCGATCGCATCGGGGCTGGTGACGGTGACTTCGACCGGGACGTCGCTCGGCCCGGAGAGATTCCAGTAGAGCTCCGG
>CAYYCE010000793.1:0-1561 GCA_964469635.1 uncultured Kineosporiaceae bacterium | reverse complement strand
GCAGCCAGATGTCGCCGTCGGCGTCCTTCTTCGCGCCGTCGCCGGCGAAGTACAGGCCGTCGAACCTCGACCAGTAGGTCTCGACGTAGCGCTCCTGGTCGCCCCAGATGCCGCGCAGCATCGACGGCCACGGCTCGGTGAGCACGAGATAGCCGCCCGAGCCGTTCGGTACCGGCTGCGCCATCTCGTCGACCACCTCGGCAGCGATGCCGGGCAGCGGGACCTGCGCCGAGCCCGGCTTCGTCGCGGTCACGCCCGGAAGCGGCGAGATCATGATCGCGCCGGTCTCGGTCTGCCACCAGGTGTCGACGATCGGCGTCCGGTCGCCGCCGATCACCCGGCGGTACCACATCCAGGCCTCGGGGTTGATCGGCTCGCCCACCGAGCCGAGCACGCGTAGGGAGGACAGGTCGAACCGCGCCGGGATGGCCTCGCCCCACTTCATGCAGGTCCGGATCGCCGTGGGCGCGGTGTACAGGATGGTCACGCCGTACTTCTGGACGATCTCCCACCAGCGCCCCTGGTGCGGGGTGTCAGGGGTGCCCTCGTAGATCACCTGGGTGGCGCCGTTGACCAGCGGCCCGTAGGTGACGTAGCTGTGCCCGGTGATCCAGCCGATGTCGGCGGTGCACCAGAAGACGTCGGTCTCCGGCTTGAGGTCGAAGACGTTGAGATGGGTGAAGGCCGCCTGGGTCAGGTAGCCGCCGGTGGTGTGGAAGATCCCCTTCGGCTTCCCGGTGGTGCCCGAGGTGTAGAGGATGAACAGCGGGTGCTCAGCCTCGACGGCCACCGGGGTGTGCTGGTCGGAGGCGGCTGCCAGGGCATCGTGCCACCACACGTCGCGGCCCTCGGTCCAGTCCACGTCCTGGCCGGTGCGGCGCACGACGAGGACGTGGCGCACGGTCGAGGCGGGCGCGGGGTCGATCGGGCCGAGCGCGTCGTGGTCGGCGCCGAGCGCCTCGTCGACGGCCGGCTTGAGCGCACTGGCCTTGCCGCGCCGGTAGCCGCCGTCCGCGGTGATCACCAGGCACGCCTGGGCGTCGTCGATCCGGGAGCGCAGCGCCTCGGCGGAGAACCCGCCGAACACGACGGAGTGCACGGCCCCGATCCGCGCGCAGGCGAGCATCGAGATGACCGCTTCGGGGATCATCGGCAGGTAGATCGCGACCCGGTCACCGGTGGTCACGCCGAGGGCGAGCAGCGCGTTGGCGGCCCGGGACACCTCGCGCTGAAGGTCGGCGTAGGTCAGGGTGCGGGTGTCGCCCGGCTCGCCCTCGAAGGCCAGAGCCACCCGGTCGCCTCGGCCCGCGGCGACGTGCCGGTCGACGGCGTTCGCGCAGGCGTTGAGCCGGCCGTCGGCGAACCACCGCGCCACCGGTGCGCCCGACCAGTCGAGCACCTCGGTGAACGGGGTGTCCCAGTCCAGCAGCGACCTGGCCTGCTCGGCCCAGAAGGCGAGCCGGTCGGACCGTGCCCAGGCGTACATCTCCGGGTGGGCGTTCGCCCGGGCGGCGAACTCAGCTCCCGGGGGGAACCTGCGGTCCTCGGCCAGGAGGTTGTC
>CAYYCE010000792.1:0-1562 GCA_964469635.1 uncultured Kineosporiaceae bacterium | reverse complement strand
CCAGGTCGATGCCGTCCTTGGCCGCAGCTGCGGCGAGGACCCGTTAACTGTCACGGACAGGCATGCTCGCGCGCCCGACGGGTCAACATGCCAGCCCCAGGAGATCGACTCAGCAAGGGCACGAGGACGCGCGGCTTGGCCTGGGTACGGGTTAGTCTGTGGACACAGCCGACAACGCGCGGAAGCCTGGCGTCGACGCGCTGAACCGCCCCGGCATGTCCGGAGACTCCGATCCTTGGGAAGGTTGGAGTCATGTCAGGGAACACGTCCAGGAGGTATCCGCCTGAGCTGAAGGCGCGGGCGGTGCGGATGTTCGAGGAGATCCGCCCCGACCACGGAACGGACTGGGAGGCGATGGGCAAGGTCGCCGACCTGCTCGGGGTCTCCACCGCCGAGACGGTCCGCAAGTGGGTCCGGCAGGGCCAGGTCGATGCCGGCGCCCGGGCGGGGACCACGACCGAGGAGGCGGCGGAGATCAAGCGGCTGCGCAGGGAGAACGCCGAGCTGCGTCGGGCTAACGCGATCTTGAAGGCGGCCTCGAGTTTCTTCGCGGCCGAGCTCGACCGGCCCTCCCGCTGATCGTGGAGTTCATCCGCGGCCACGCCGACCACCGGGACCCCGGTGGCCTGCGCTGGGGTGTCGAGCCGATCTGTGCCGTGCTGTCCGAGCACGGCCTGAAGATCGCCCCATCGACGTACTACGAGCACCTCGACAAGCCGGCGACCGCCCGGGCGCAGCGCGACGAGGTGCTGCTGCACCAGATCCGCCGGGTCCACGCGGAGAACTACGGCGTGTACGGCGCCCGCAAGGTGTGGCTCCAGCTCAACCGGGAAGGCACCCCGGTGGCCAGGTGCACGGTGGAGCGGCTGATGAAGGCTGACGGCTTGCACGGCGCGGTCCGGGGCAAGGTCAAGCGCACCACCATCGCGGACCCGGCCGCGCAGCGCGCCCGGGACCTGGTGCGCCGCAACTTCACCCCGCCGGCACCGGACCGGCTCTGGGTCGCCGACATCACCTACGTCAGCACATGGTCGGGGTGGGTGTACGTCGCGTTCGTCACCGACGCCTACGCCCGCCGCATCCTCGGTTGGCGTACCGGCACCAGCATGAGCACCGAGCTGGTCCTGGACGCCCTCGAGCAGGCCATCTGGACCCGGCAGCGCACCGGCGCCGACCTCGGATCCGTGGTGGCACATTCGGATCGTGGGTCGCAGTACGTCAGCATCCGGCACACCGAACGCCTCGCCCACGCCGGAATCGCCGCCTCGGTCGGCTCCGTGGGCGACAGCTACGACAACGCCCTGGCCGAGAGCATCAACGGGCTGTACAAGACCGAGCTGATCAGACCCCGCGGCCCGTGGCGCACCGCTGACGCGGTCGAGTACGCCACCGCCGAGTGGGTCGACTGGTTCAACCATCGCCGCCTGTACGAGTACTGCGGCGACATCCCACCCGCCGAAGCTGAGGACCACTACTACGCTCAGACAACAGCCCAGCCACCTGCCGAGCTGTCACGAAACTGAGTCTCCGGACTCGCCGGGGCGGTTCAGAACAGCGAGAAG
>CAYYCE010000791.1:0-1564 GCA_964469635.1 uncultured Kineosporiaceae bacterium | reverse complement strand
GTGGGGACCTATCTGGCGATCGCGGCGGCCAACCGGCTGGTCGCCCCGTGCTCCAAGGCCGCGGTCGCGGACTGGTGGAAGACCACCGCCGCGGACCGGTTCACCAAGATCCCGGCCTCGGTGCTGGACCATCGCCGGTTCTGGGACGCGATGCACGCGGTCAGCACCGAGCAGCTGACCCAGATCGAGCATCGCCTGGCGGTGGCGATGGTGGGCGAGTTCGGCCTGGACGTGTCCGCGCTGGCACTGGACATGACCAACTTCGCCACCTACATCGACTCCACCAACGCCGCCG
This sequence comes from uncultured Kineosporiaceae bacterium, assembly GCA_964469635.1. Taxonomy (GTDB): domain Bacteria; phylum Actinomycetota; class Actinomycetes; order Actinomycetales; family Kineosporiaceae; genus JADJPO01. Next base: position 1,269 of record CAYYCE010000791.1, on the reverse strand, counting down.
CCCCGATCGCGCAGCGCGGCAAGGCCAAACAGAAGCGCACCGACCTGCGTCTGGTCGGCCTGGGCCTGGTCGTCACCCGCGACGGTGGGGTGCCGCTGGTGTCGCACGCCTATCCCGGCGACCGGCCCGACGTCACCCAGTTCACCACCGTCGTCGACCAGCTCGTCGCCCGGCACGCCACCCTGGCCGCCGCCTGCGGCCCGGCCGACGGTGACAGCCACGACCGTGACAGCCACGACGGCGGGGCACGGCTGGGTGAGGTGACTGTGGTGTTCGATGCCGGGCAGAACTCGGTGGACAACTTCGCCCACCTGCAGCAGGCCGGGCTGCACTACATCGGATCGGTGCCGCCCTCGGACACCCCGGACCTGCTGGCCCTGCCCGCCCGGCGACGCCACCTGGTGGACGCCGACAGGTTCGGTGGACTGACCGCGCTGCAGACCCGGCGCACCGTCTACGGCGCCGACCGGCGGGTGGTGCTGACCCATTCGCCCAGCCTGCACGCCGGGCAGGCCCGGGGCCTGGACCAGACCCTGGCCAAGGCCGGCGCCAAGCTGACCGAGCTGGCCGCCACCCTGGCCCGTGGCAAGACCCGCCGCGACACCGCCGCCGTCACCGCCGAAATCCGCAAGATCCTCAAGAATCCCTGGGCCGCCCGCGTCATCACCTGGCAGCTGACCGGCGACACCCCCGCCACCCACCGGCTGACCTGGCGCACCGACCCCCGCGCCCGGACACGACTCGAGAACGAGGTGTTCGGCAAACGCGTCCTGATCACCGACCGGGACGACTGGACCATCGCCGACGTGGTCGCCGGTTACCGCTCCCAGTCCGAGGCCGAGTTCGGCTTCCGCCAACTCAAGGACCCGCACGTGGTCTCCTTCAGCCCGATGCATCACTGGACCGACCACAACATCCGCGTCCACCTGTTCACCTGCGTGCTGGCCCTGCAACTGGCCCACCTCATGCGCCGCCACGCCCGCCAGCACGGCCTGGACCTGTCCGTCCGCGAACTGCTCGCCACCCTGGCCGGCATCAGCGAAACCGTCCTGATCTACCCCTCGACCGGCGGACGACCCCGAGCCCGGCGCATGCTCACCGAAACCAGTGCCACCCAGAACCAACTGGTCGACATCTTCGACCTACAACGCTGGGCACCACGCACTTAGGTCATACGCCCGCCCCAGCCCCCCAACCCCAGCCCACCAGCGGAATCACCAGCAGCGATCAAGGATTATCGGAAACTCGGGCGAGAGATATTAAGCCACC
>CAYYCE010000790.1:0-1564 GCA_964469635.1 uncultured Kineosporiaceae bacterium | reverse complement strand
CTGTGCTGACGCACCTCCAGTTCGGCCAGGTGGAACCCGAAGGTCTGCACGATCCAGATCAGATGCTGCAGTTCACCGTAGGCACTGCGGAGGTCGCCGGCCCCGACCAGGCTGTCCTGCACCAGGTTCAGGTCGGCGAGCATGTCCTGCGGATCGTTGTAGGCCAGACCGGCCCGCTCGGCCCGGGTGGCGGCCACCCGGGCGCCGACGGCCAGCAGCTTCTGCCGATGGGGCTCGGAGGGGGAGTCCTTGACGATCTTGGCCATGACCTCGGGCATCGCCACCGCGTCGTTGGCCAGATCGGCGAGCAGGGCGGCGGACGGCGCGCTGGCGTCGGCGTTCATCGTCAGGCTCCGAGCCACGCGGTCGACCTGGACCGTGAGCATGGCCAGAGCCTGCTCGGCCTGGGCGGCTAGGGTCTGCCGGGTGACCTCCGCGGTGACGAACGGGTTGCCGTCCCGGTCACCGCCGACCCAACTGCCGAACCGGACGAACGCCGGCACCCGGCCCCGGCGACCGCCGTCCGGTCCGGAATCCGGTCCGCCGTCCGTCGTGTCCCGTTGCGCCAGAGCGGACTCCACGACCCGGTAGAGCCGGGGCACGGCCCGGTAGAGAGTCTGATCGAATACCGTCAGCGCCGTCTTCACCTCGTCGGCCGGTTCGGGCCGGGTTCGCCGAAGGGTGGAGGTCCGCTGCAGGATGTTGATGTCCTCGAGCAGCCGCCGCCGGGCGACGACCCGCTCACCCGGCCCGTTCGCCGGGTCGTCCAGCCGGTCGAGTTGACCGGCGATCCGGCGCAGCGCCGAGGACACCGCCCGGCGGCGGGCCTCGGTCGGGTGGGCGGTGAGCACCGGGTGGATCCGCAGCCGCTCGAGATGCACCTCGGCCGCGGCGCCGATGGCGTCGATCGCCGGCCACACGTCCCCGGTGTCCAGACCGCCGGTGAACTCGGGGTCCTCGGCCCGCAGCGATCGGGAGCGATGCCGCTCATCCGCGAGGTTGGTCAGGTGGAGGTGGACGGTGACCGCGCGGGTGAGCTCGGTCGCCGTGGCGGCGTCCAGGCCGGCGACGATGCCGGCCGCGGCCACGCCGTCCGGAAGCTCGCCGGGTGCCTCCTCGGCCGGGCGGCAGGCGTCGACGAGCCGGCTCATGAGCCCGACCAGGTCGCCGCGACCGGACTCTCGCAGCACCTGGGCATGGAGTTCCGAGAGCAGGTCAAGGTCGGACTGCAGCGTCGTGGTCGACATACCGGCGAATCTATCGGCCGAAGGCGGGTCGCCACGAGGGACGGCCCGCACGGGTCGCGGCGACGAGGCGTCAGCGCGAAGGGGGGAACCGTCCGCGGACGGCGAGCGCGACGTACACGAGCGCCACGAGCACCGGCACCTCGATGAGCGGGCCGACGACACCGGCCAGGGCCTGGCCCGAGGTGACTCCGAAGGTGCCGATCGCCACGGCGATGGCGAGTTCGAAGTTGTTGCTGGCGGCGGTGAACGCCAGCGTCGTGGTGCGTTCGTAGCCCAGGCCGAGGCCGCGGCCGAGGGCGAAGGAGCCGGCCCACATC
>CAYYCE010000789.1:0-1564 GCA_964469635.1 uncultured Kineosporiaceae bacterium | reverse complement strand
AGCCTGATCGGGCTGGACGGTGAGGTGGGCCGGCTGCGTGCCGGCGGGCGGGCCGACGTCCTGGTGACCGACGTCGAGCTGCGCCCGCTCCAGGTGATCCGCGGTGGCGCCTGGTTGCGTCCCTGAACCCACTCGGCCACCTCCGAGACCGGTCGAATCGCCCTGCGATCAGGAGGATTCGGCCGATACCGCGGCAATTCTCTGGGACCTAGGTAACGTGAGCCAAGATTACCTACAAGTAACATAGTAGACGTGGTCGACACCCTGACGTCGGCGACCTGCCGGCTGCATGGTCACGACGTGCACTACGTGCACGCCGGTGACGGTCCGCCGCTTGTCTTCGTACACGGCGTCCTCGGCTCACATCGGGTGTGGCGCGATCTGGCCGCCGAGATGGCGAAGACCCACACGGTCGTCGCCCCCGATCTGTTCGGCTGCGGCGACAGCACCGCCAGGCCGGCGGCCGACTACTCCCTCGGCGGGCACGCCGGCGTGCTACGCGATCTACTCGACGTCCTCGGCATCGAGGAGGCGGTCATTGTCGGCCACTCCCTCGGCGGGGGGATCGCTCTCGAGTTCACCTATCTGTTCCCCGACCGGGTGCGCGCCCTCGTGCTGGTCGCCAGCGGCGGGCTGGGCAGCGAGGTGAACGTCCTGCTGCGCGCCCCGACGCTGCCCGGGGCGGGATGGGTGCTCCCCGTGCTGGCCTCGGGGTTCGCAAGGCGCCAGGGCAATGCGCTCGCGCGGGGTCTGCGGTTCGTCGGAGTCAGGGGCAGCACCGACGTCGCCGAGGCCTGGCACGGGTTCGAGCAGCTCGCGGACGACCAAAGTCGGCGGGCGTTCCTGGCCACGATCCGAGCCGTGGTGGGCCCTGACGGGCAGCGCGTCTCGGCCACCGCACTGCTGCCGATGCTGCACCTGCCGGTCCTGTTGGTGTGGGGCGACCGGGACAGAATGATCCCCGTCGCGCACGCCAAGGCCGCCCTCGAGCAACTGCCGAACGGGCGGCTGGTCGTCTTCGAGGGGGCCGGTCACTTCCCCCACCTGGACCAGCCCACCCGGTTCGCCGAGTTGATGAGCGGGTTCGCGCACAGCATCGGGCAGCGCCAGGCGAGCTGACCCCACCGCTGCGGGATCAGGCCGGGGTCAGCAGCTCGCGGACCCGATCGGCGCCCACGGCCAGCAGCAGGGTGGGCAGCCGCGGCCCGGTGTCGCCCCCCAACAGCAGCTCGTAGAGCAATGCGAAGAACGCCCGCTGCGCGGCCTTGAGCTCGGGGGTCGGCTTCACGTCCCGCGGCAGCCCGAGCCGCTGCTTGGGCACTCCGTAGACCAGCGAGGTCAACCCGTCCAGCGACCAGTGGTCGGCCAGCCCCGCCAGGAGCAGGTCGAGCGAGGCCCGGGCCTGCTCGTCCAGGCCCGCCAGACGCTCGGCGTCCGGCGTTGTGCGGACGTGGGTCCGGGCCTCGTCGGGCATCTGGGTGCGCACCCAGTGCCGGGCCCGATCCAGTCGCGGGCGCAGTTCGTCCAGTCGTGCGACGGGCCTCGCCGGGTCCAGCTCGCGCAC
>CAYYCE010000788.1:0-1566 GCA_964469635.1 uncultured Kineosporiaceae bacterium | reverse complement strand
TGCACCCGGGCTGACGCGCCCGGGTAGATCACCCGCACCATGCCCCCGAAGACGACGACACCCGGGTTGAACAGGTTGATCAAGTTCACCACGCCGATGCCGAGCCACTCACCGATCTCGTCCAGCGCCCGGCGGGCCAACGCTTCGCCGGCCTGCGCATCCGCCACGACCCGGCGGACGGCGTCGCGGCCGACCTGCTCGGGGCGATGCGCGGCCTCCAACAGCGCCCGCTCGCCGACCTCGGCCTCCAGACACCCGGCCGACCCGCACCCGCAGGCGCGCCCGTCGTACGGGTTGACAAGCATGTGACCCAGTTCGCACGCGTAGCCGCTGTCGCCGTCGAGCAGCCGGTCGCCCACGATGATCCCGCCGCCCACGCCCACGTCCCCGTGCAGGTAGACGAGGTTCCGGAAGCCGACCCCGGCGCCGCGTTCGTGCTCGGCACGCGCACCCAGATGCGCCTCGTTGCCCACTCTGACGGGCAGTCCGGTGTCCAGCCTGCGGGCCATCTCGGGGCCGAAGGCCTGGTCCACCCAACCTAGGTCCGGCCCGAAGCGCACCACCCCATCACCGGGACGGATCATCCCGCAGTAGGAAGCGCCCACTCCGACGCAGGCCGAGCCTGGTGGAGCCGCCGCCAGCAGGTCACGCCCGAACCGGGCCAGCACGTCGACGACGATCTCCAGGTCGACTCCCGCGCGCGGCCGCGGGGCCTCGCGGCGCTCCAGCACCGCCCCGCCGAGGGCCACCCGCGCCGCCACCAACCGGTCGACGGCCACATCGAACGCGAGCGCATAGAACCGGTCCGCCGCAGGCCGGATGACCAACGACGGGCGCCCGGTGCGGCCTGTTCCGAGCGGCCGGTCCTCGTAGACCAGACCCACGTCGGAGAGCTCCGCGGTCAAGGCCATGATCGTGCTGCGGTTCAGATCCATCTGCTCGGCCAAGGCCGCCCGCGACAACGGCCCACGCAAGTGCACGCGACGCAACAGATCGCTCAGGTTGCGGCGGTGGACCTCCTCCTGTGCCCGCCGACCCCCCTGCGCCGTCCCGTCTCTGGCCATCCAGGGCTCCTTGCCACTCACGCCCACTGGGGACATCCACGGTAACCCGTGGACCGCGACCATGGTCAGGCCCGCGGCCCCTCGTACGGACGTCACCCAAAGCCACGGCGTCGCCGCATCCCCGGCCGCTCGCCAGGGTCGAAGCGGAGCGCTTCAGCCCCCACGGCTCCCGACCGTCCATCGTCCGACGAACAAGCTGGCAGCTGATGGGCAGAGCGCCATGCCCTCCCCGCGCGGCATCGGGCGATGCGTAGCCGCCCGGACGTTGTCCGGGGGCGCCGCCGCGCCGCACCGGGGTTGACGCATGGCATGGGTTCGGCGCCGGCGGGCGCGTAGGCGTGGGTGTGGGTGGCGGCCCAGGTGTTCAGGTTGTTGGTGAGTTCGGGGGGTCCCCGTCACCGCCGACGAGCACGCCGCCAGCAGCAACGCCCCGACCCCCACCACCGCGATCCGACGCACCCCACGCAGCACGATCGACGTCCCTCCCGCCCCGGTGACCCTG
>CAYYCE010000787.1:0-1566 GCA_964469635.1 uncultured Kineosporiaceae bacterium | reverse complement strand
ACGCCGTGGTCGGATTTTGGGAAGAACACCAGGCGGGCAACGCCATCGAGGCCCTGAAGGCCAAGCTGGCGATCAAGGCCCGGGTGGTCCGTGACGGGAAGTGGGTCACTGCGGCGGCGCGGGAGTTGGTGCCGGGCGACGTCATCCGCCTCCGGCTCGGCGACATCGTCCCGGCGGACGCCCGCTTGCTGGCGGGCGACCCGGTCGACGTGGACCAGTCCGCTCTGACGGGGGAGTCCCTGCCCGTCACCTGCAGCCCCGGCGACGCCGTGTTCTCCGGCTCGATCGTTCGCCAGGGCGAGGCCGGAGCGCTCGTGTATGCCACCGGCGCCCACACCTACTTCGGGAGGACCGCGCAGCTGGTACAGGAAGTGCACACGGTCAGCCACTTCCAGCGCGCCGTGCTGAAGATCGGAAACTACCTGATCATCCTGGCTGCCATCCTGGTCGCGGTGATCGTGGCCGTGGCGCTCCTGCGCGGCGACCCGCTCCTGACCACTCTGCAGTTCGCCCTGGTCCTGACCGTGGCCGCGATCCCGGTGGCGATGCCGACCGTGCTGTCGGTGACGATGGCGATCGGCGCGCGCCTGCTCGCCGCGAGGCAGGCCATCGTCACTCGACTGGTGGCCATCGAGGAACTCGCCGGCGTGGACGTGCTCTGCGCGGACAAGACCGGCACCCTGACCCAGAACGCGCTGACCCTGGGCGATCCGTTCACCGTCGCAGACGTCGCTGCCGCCGACGTGATCCTCGCGGCGGCGCTGGCCTCACGCGCCGACAACGACGACCCGGTCGACGCCGCCGTGCTCGCCGGGCTGAGCGACCCCCAGGTGCTCGCCGGCTACGACGTGACCCACTTCCAGCCCTTCGACCCGGTCCACAAACGCACCGAGGCCGCCGTGACCGCCGGTGTTGGGACGACCTTCAGGGTCAGCAAGGGTGCCCCACAGGTGATCCAGGCCTTGGTGGCCGACCCCGCTCAGGTGCAGTCCGGCGTCGGGAAGGCGGTCGACGACTTCGCGGCCCGCGGGTTCCGGTCCCTGGGCGTGGCCCGCGCCGACGGCGACAACGGCTGGCGCCTCCTCGGGGTGCTGCCGCTGTTCGACCCGCCCCGCGAGGACGCGAGGGCGACCATCGCGGCCGCCCGAGCCATGGGAGTCACGGTCAAGATGGTCACCGGCGATGCGCTGGCCATCGCGAAGGAGACCGCCCAGAAGGTGGGTCTGGGCGCAGGCATCCTCGATGCCGCCGGACTCGGCGAGGCGAAGAGACACGAGACCGCCGCGATGGCGCGGTCCATCGAGGCCGCCGACGGATTCGCCCAGGTGTTCCCCGAGCACAAATTCCACATCGTGGAGGTCCTGCAGGCACGTGGCCACATCGTCGGCATGACCGGCGACGGCGTCAACGACGCCCCCGCGTTGAAGAAGGCCGACTGCGGGATCGCCGTGTCCGGCGCCACCGACGCCGCCCGGGCAGCCGCCGACATCGTGCTGACCACCCCCGGCCTCTCCGTGATCATCGATGCGATCAAGGAAAGCCGGAAGATCTTCCAACGGATGAACA
>CAYYCE010000786.1:1351-1570 GCA_964469635.1 uncultured Kineosporiaceae bacterium | reverse complement strand
CCCGCCGCGGCGTACATCAGCGGCGCGGTGATCCCGGTCGATGGGGGTCTCGGGATGGGGCACTGACACTCTGCCGCACGGCGCAGTGCCTGTACGGTCGGTCCGGACTAACGAAGGCGAAAGGAAGCGACGTGGCTCTGCTCGACGGCAAGAAGGTGCTGGTCACCGGGGTCCTGACCGAAGGCTCGATCGCCTTCCACGTGGCGCGGTTGGCGCAGC
>CAYYCE010000786.1:0-1341 GCA_964469635.1 uncultured Kineosporiaceae bacterium | reverse complement strand
CCTCGTTCGGCCGCCAGGCCCGGCTCACGGCGGCGATCGCCAAGCGGCTGCCCGTCGAGGTGCCGGTGGTCCAGCTCGACGTCACTGACGACGCAGACCTGGCCGCGCTGGCCGAGCGGCTGGGAGAGCACGTCTCCCAGCTGGACGGTGTCGTGCACTCGATCGGGTTCGCCCCCCAGTCGGTCTTGGGCGGGAACTTCTTGGCCGGCGAGTGGCCGGACGTGGCGACCGCGGTGCAGGTGTCCGCCTACTCGCTCAAGTCGCTCGCGGTCGCGACCCGGCCGCTGCTGCGACCCGGCAGCTCGATCGTCGGTCTGACGTTCGACGCGTCGTTCGCGTGGCCGGTGTACGACTGGATGGGTGTGGCCAAGGCCGCCTTCGAGTCGACCGCGCGGTACCTCGCCCGGGACCTGGGGCCCGAGGGTGTGCGGGTCAACCTGGTCTCGGCCGGGCCGGTCCGCACCACCGCCGCCAAGTCCATCCCCGGCTTCGAGGCGATGGAGAGCGCCTGGCCGGCCCGCGCGCCGCTCGGGTGGGACGTCACCGACCCCGTACCCACCGCCAAGGCCGTCGCGGCGCTGCTGTCCGACTGGTTCCCGGCGACCACGGCGGAGATCGTCCACGTGGACGGCGGAGTCCACGCGATGGGGCAGTGAGGCGGCCATGACCACGTCCCGACCCGGGGGCCGTCGCCTCGTGCTGCTGCGTCACGCGAAGGCCGAACCGGGTGGAACCGTCCCCGACCAGCTGCGACCCCTGGCGGTGACCGGCCGGCGCCAGTGCGCCGACGTCGGCGTCCGCCTGGCCACCGGTGGTCTGGTGCCCGAGCACGTGCTGGTCTCCTCGGCGGTGCGGACCCGGCAGACCTGGGACCTGGTGCGTCAGTCGCTCGGGGACATGCCCGAGCCCGAGGTGGTCATCACCGACGAGCTGTACGACGCTGGTCCGCGCGACGTGATGGCGCTGCTGCGCGCGGTCGACGAGCGCGTGGCCACCGTCCTCGTCGTCGGTCACGAGCCCACCATGTCCGTGGCGGCGACCCTGCTCGCCGACCCGACACCGCCGGTGGGGGACCTCGGCCAGCTCCACACCGGCCTGCCCACCGCCGGGTACGCGGTGCTCGAGGTCTCCGACTGGGTCGGGGTCGACCGCTCGACCCTGCGCCTGCTCGAGGTCGTCCGGCCACCGCGCTGAGCCGCCCGGGCGGGCCGAAGGACGGAACACCCGTCCGTCGCCGGCTGGCGCCGTGGCAGAGTGCGGGACGTGGCCACGCTCCGACCGTTCCGTGCCCTGCGCCCGCCCCGCGAGCTCGTCGAGGCGGTGGCGGCGCCGCCCTACGAC
>CAYYCE010000785.1:0-1570 GCA_964469635.1 uncultured Kineosporiaceae bacterium | reverse complement strand
AGGTCGCCAGTAGCGGAGCGTCCGAGCTTGGCGCCGTCGCCGGGCAGCTCGGCGGTGCCGCGGTAGGCGTAGCCGAGCGTGCCCCACGTGGATCCGCCCGCACCCCAGGAGAGGCCGGCGAGCCGCCACGGCGAGTCGCTCGCCCCGGGAGGCGCAATCACATCGGGCTGACCGGAGTAGGTGAGGTGGGTCGTGACGCCGCCAGCGGTCTCGACCCCGTAGAGCCGTCCGCCCCCCCAGGTCCAGGACGCGCCCGGCAGGCCGGCGGTGCCGGTCACCGAGGCGAGCTGGTCGAGGGTGTCGAAGGCGCGGGTGTAGGCGCTGCCCGAGGGCAGAGCGAGCCCGACCGGGTGGTCCCAGGTGTCCCATGTGGTGGTGAGCGCACGACCGGCGACGGTCTCGGCGTGCGGCCGGCCGGCAAGGTCGTGGCCGGACCAGGTGACGGTCGCGGGTCCGGTGAGCGCCGCGTCCTGGCCCGCGGCGAGCATGCGCAGCGGGTCGTAGGCGAAGTGGTCGCCCTCGTCGAGCGGGACCATGGACGGCGGCAGCGAGGCCGCCGAGGGGACCGACGACTGGGGGCGGTTTGCGGGGTCGTAGGTGGTGGTGACGGTGACCCCGTCGCGGGTGGTCCAGGTGTCGACCGTGGAGTCGGGGTTGTAGGTGAAGGTCTCGAAGGTGCCGTCGGGGTGGTCGGTGCGGGTCACCCGGCCCGCGGAGTCGTAGGTGTGGCTGGTGACCCAGGGGTCCGAGCCGGTGGACTCGACCTGTGACAGCAGGCGGCCGTCCAGGTCGTAGGCGTAGCGGGTCGAGCCGCGGCCCGGCGGGCGGATGACCTCGACCATGCGGCCGTGGCCGTCATAGCGGTAGCGGGTAGTCTCACCCGTGCCGGTGGTGGTGGAGAGCACCCCGCCCGAGCGGTCGTAGGTGAACGAGGTGAAAGTGCCGTCGCTCGAGCGGGTCTCGACCGGGCGGCCGAGGGCGTCACGGACGTACGACGTGGTGACGGTCTCGACCAGGTCGGCCTGGCCGGGGACGCGCTCGAAGCGGGTGACGGCGGTGGGCCACGGGGCGGCGATCTCGCCGGAGTAGGTGAAGAGCTCGCGCAGCTCGGGTGTGGCGCCCCAGGCGCCCTCGCCGCCGGTCGAGCGCGAGAGCATGCGGCCGGTGCCCGGCTCGTAGAGGATCTCGGCCTCGCGGCGGGCGTGGTCGGCGTCGAGGGTGTAGCCGAGCAGGTCGGACAGCACCTCGGACTGGAGCGCCGGGCCAGAGGCGGCGAGCACGGTGCGGCCGGAGGAGTCGAAGCGCTGCTCGGTGACCCGCACGTCGGCGGTGTCGCCGTCGACCGAGAGCAGCGTCACCGCGCGGTCGACCGCCCCGAAGCTGGTGGTGTGGGAGGCACGGCGCGCGAGAAGCTCGGCATTGGGGTCCACGGCTGGGTCGGAGGCGAAGGTGGACTCGGAGGAGAGGTTGCCGGCGAGGTCGAACACGCGGATCGCGACCGCTCCGGTGGGCAGGACCTCCTTGTACAGTCGGCCCCAGGCGTCGTAGCGCCCGAACCAGAAGCCCTGGT
>CAYYCE010000784.1:0-1571 GCA_964469635.1 uncultured Kineosporiaceae bacterium | reverse complement strand
CTGCCCGGGCCGCCTCCCTCAGCCCCACGCCCGCGGGGGCCGCCACCACCGGGATGGCCGCCGGACTGGACACCCTGACCGCCGCCGGACTGGCCTGCACCGGCCCGAGCGTGGGCGTCGACACCACGGCCCTCCGGCCCGGCGGCCAGGTCACCGCCACGGTCCACTGCACCGCCGACCTGTCGGCCGTCACGCTGCTCGGCCTACCCGACTCGCTCGACCTGACGGCGTCCGCCACCTCACCGGTGGAGGCCCACCGCGACCTCGGCGGTGGGTCACCGTGACCGTCGGTCGGTTGCATCGCGGGGTGGATGGTCACGGCGGCCGCGCCGACGAAGGGTCCCTCGCGTTGTACCTGGCCCTGATGGCCGTCGGCCTGCTCGCCATGGCCGGGCTGGTGATAGACGGCGGAGCCGCCCTGGCCGCCCGCGGCCGGGCCGCCGACATCGCCCAGGAGGCGGCCCGGGCCGGGGCCGACGCCATCACCGAGGCCTCTCTGCGGGGCGCCTCCCCCGCGCAGCTGCAGATCGACCCTGCCGCCGCCCGGGCCGCCGCCCAGCGGTTGCTGACCCTGCACGGCGCCGGCGGCGAGGTCACCATCGCCTCCCGGGACGTCACCGTCATCGCCCACGTGCCGCAGCACGCCGTCGTCCTGTCCGCTGTCGGGATCACCGACCTGACCGGGACCGCCACCGCGACCGCGACCATCCTGAACGGAACGACAGCCCCGTGATGCGCCGACCCCACACCCTCCTGCGTGCCCTGCGTGTCCTGGCCGCCGCCGCGGCGCTGCTCGCCGTCCTGGCCGGGTTGCCCTGGCTGCTCGCGGCCACCATCGGCAACCCACTCGATGCGTGGCCTGACCTGGCCGCCGGTGACATCTCCGACACGGTGGTCATCGCCGTCCTGGCCGCCGTGGCCTACCTGGCCTGGGCCCAGTTCGCGCTGGCGGTCCTCGCCGAACTGCTCGCGGCGCTCACTCGGACCCGGCGCCCGGCGCGGCTGCCGGTCGTCTTCGGGGCCCAGCAACGTTTCGCGCACACCCTGGTCGCGGCGGCCTTCGTGCTCGGCCCCCTCACCCCACAGGGTGCCGCGACACCCCTGCCCGCCTCGCTGCCGGCGGCGACTGCCGCAGCGGTCCCTGGCCCCGCCCTGCAGGCCAGCAGAGACCACGCAGACGCCCAGGCGATGACGACGCGGACGCATGTCGTGGGCCCCGACGGGCCGGGCACCTACTGGGACCTCGCCCGCACCTTCCTCGGCGCCGGGGAACGGTGGCGGGAGATCTGGGACCTCAACCGCGGTCACCGGCAGGCCGACGGGCAGGTGATGACCAACCCCGGGCTGCTCCGGCCCGGCTGGACCGTCGCCCTGCCCGTCGCTGCGCCGCCGGCCTCGGCAGAGGACTCAGCGCGGGACCGGGTACGGGTGGAGCGCGGGGACACCCTGTCCGGGATCGCGGCCGGTCACGACATCGCCGACTGGCATCAGCTCTGGCAGATCAACGCCGGCCGACGGCAACCCGGGGGCAAGCGCTTCACCGACCCCGATCACATCGAGCCCGGGTGGAC
>CAYYCE010000783.1:0-1572 GCA_964469635.1 uncultured Kineosporiaceae bacterium | reverse complement strand
GCCGCCTCGAGGCCCTCGCGCAGTCCGATGAGGTAGTTCGCCAGCATGCTGCTCCGTCCGGTGCAGCGGCGCCCGGGGGGAGGGAGTGGTTGCGCCTGGCGCCGCGTCGTTGTGAGGTATGCCTTACCTAATAACGCAAGAGTAGCGTTGCGATTATCGGTGGTGTCAACTCGGGGTCAGATCGCCTCGGCGATCACCGTGAGCTCGGGCCAGGCGGCGGCGAAGGCGGTGTGCAGCGGCAGGTCGGCCACGGCGGCGGTGTCGACCCAGGCGATCGCCTCGCTCTCCGGGTCCGTGGGTCGGGGTCTCTGAGGTCCGGTGGCTCGCGCGACGGCCGTGGTGTAGGCCCAGTCGACGTGGTCCAGGACGCGGGTCGTGACCACCTCGAGCGCCTCGGCGTCCAGCCCGGCCTCCTCGACGGCCTCGCGGATCGCGCCGGCGACCGGGTCCTCGCCCGGGGCCAGGGCGCCGCCGGGGATGCCCCACGTGCCGCCCTGGTCGCTCCACGCGATCCGGTGCTGGAGCACCACGTCGTGCCCGGTCGCGGTGCGCCGCACCAGGAGCAGCCCCGCGGCCCCGTGCAGCCCCCAGTGCCGGTTCCCGCACCGGCACTCCAGCCACGCGTCCCCGGCCTGGCGGTGCAGCCCGTGAGGCGGCGGGCCGGGCGGCACGGGACCAGGTGGTGGGGGCATCAGTCCACGATCTCGCAGATCGCGGTACCGGCACTCACCCCCGCGCCGACGGTGGCCGTCAGTCCCGTCACGGTCCCGGCGCGATGGGCCACCAGGGGCTGCTCCATCTTCATGGCTTCGAGGACCACCACCAGGTCGCCCTCGGCGACCAACGTGCCGTCGGTCACCGCGACCTTGACGATGGTGCCCTGCATGGGCGAGGAGAGTGTGGTGCCGCTCACGGCCGCGCGGACCGGTCCGCGGCGTGCCCGCGCGGGGCGGGTGGCGCCGGCGCGGCCCCGACCAGGTACCAGCCCGAGGCCGGCGGGCAGCACGACCTCGATCCGCTTGCCACCGACCTCGACCACGACCCGCTCGGTGGTCTGAGCCTCGTCCTCCTGCTCGGCGGCCGTGCCCGGGGTGCCGGCGGGCCGCAGCCCGGCCAGACGGTCGGCGAACGCGGTCTCGATCCACCGGGTGTGCACGGAGAACGGCTGGGTCGGGTCGGCGGGTACGAACGACGGGTCGTCGAGCACCGCGCGGTGGAAGGGGATGACCGTGGGGATGCCCTCGACTGTCAGCTCCGCGAGCGCGCGGCGGGCGCGCTCGACCGCCTGGGTGCGCGTCGCTCCTGTGACGACGAGCTTGGCGATCATCGAGTCGAAGGCCCCGGACACGGCGTCGCCCTCGATGACGCCGCTGTCCCAGCGCACCCCGGGCCCGGCCGGGACGCGCAGGGTCGTGACCCGGCCCGGCACCGGAAGGAAACCTGCGGCGGGGTCCTCGCCGTTGATCCGGAACTCGATCGAGTGTCCGCGGGCGGCGACCTCGGTGTAGCCGAGCGGCTCGCCCGCGGCGATCCGCAGCTGCTCGCGCACGAGGTCGATCCCGGTGACCTCCT
>CAYYCE010000782.1:0-1587 GCA_964469635.1 uncultured Kineosporiaceae bacterium | reverse complement strand
TACTGCGAGGACCCGATCACCTTCCGCCGGCGCGGCTGAGGCAGCGCCTCACGGCAGGCGAAGCATGCCCTCCTGGGCGATCGAGGCGACCAGCCGGCCGGCGGCGTCGAACACCTCGGCCGTCCCGAGGCCGCGACCGCCCTGTGCGCTCGGGGTGGTCTGCGAGTACAGCAGCCAGTCGTCGACGCGTACCGGGCGGTGCCACCACATCGCGTGGTCCAGGCTCGCCGCGGACAGCCCCGGCGTGGCCCAGCTCGCGCCGTGCCGGCGCAGCACCGGCTCGAGCATCACCTGGTCGCACGCGAACGCCAGAAGCGCCCGGTGCAGCACCTGGTCGTCCGGCAGCCGCCCACGGGCTCGCATCCAGACCAGCTGCGAGTCGGGCCGGTCCGCCGCCGGCCGCAGGTACAGGTCGCCGTCGACGTGCCGGATGTCGAACGCGCCGTAGCGGCCCCAGAACGTGGCCAGCGGGTGGTCCAGCGGCGCGAGGGCGTCATGGGATACCGGCAGCGACTCCGGGTCGGCCGCCGCCGGCGCCGTGACCTGGTGGTCCATGCCCGGCTGGTCGAGCTGGAACGAGCTGATCATCGACAGGATCGGGCGGCCGTCCTGCAGCGCGTGCGTGCGCCGCGCCGTGAACGACCGGCCGTCCCTCAGACGCTCGACCGCGAACGTGATCGGCGCCGTGACGTCACCAGGCTGCAGGAAGTAGCCGTGCACCGAGTGCGGCGACCGGTCCTGCGGCGAGGTGGCGGCCGCGGCCAGCAGCGCCTGGGCGAGGACCTGCCCGCCGAAGACCCGGCCGTGCGGCATGGGCATGCTGGACCCACGGAAGGTGTCCGGCCCGGTTGCCTCGAGCCGCAGGGTGTCGAGCACCCGCTCCAGCCGGCGGCTCACGTACCGTCCTCGAAGGTGTTCACCATGGAGTGCGCCGCACGTTCGAGGTAGTCCCACAGCGTGGCCTGCTGCAGCGGCGCGAGGCCGAGGGAGTCCACCGCGTCGCGCATGTGGGCCAGCCAGCGGTCCCTGGCCACCGGTCCGACCGCGAAGGGTGCGTGCCGCATCCTCAGTCGGGGGTGCCCGCGGGTCTCGGAGTACGTCGACGGCCCGCCCCAGTACTGCTCGAGGAACAGCCGCAGTCGCTCGGCGGCCGGCGCGAGGTCTTCCTCCGGGTACAACGGCCGGAGCACGTCATCGCCGGCCACGCCCGCGTAGAACCGTTCGACCAGGCGGGAGAAGGTGGCCGAGCCTCCTACGGTGTCGTAGAAGCTGGGCGCGGTGTCGGTCACGGGCGTCATCCTCCCAGGTCTGCGGGCCGCTCCTGCGGCGGGGTCCGTGCGTGCGGGGATACCCTGGTGTCCGCGGCACGGGCAGCGCACGGGGAGGACCGGATGAGCAAGGCCGAAGAGATCCTCGCAGCGCTCGGTGGCGCCCTCAACGTCGTGGACCTCGAGCCGTGCATCACGCGGCTGCGTGTCGAGCTCACAGACCCGGCCAAGGTCGACGAACCGGCGCTCAAGGCCAGTGGTGCCTTCGGTGTGGTGCGGTCCGGATCCGTCGTCCAGGTGGTGGTCGGCCCGGAGGCCG
>CAYYCE010000781.1:272-1594 GCA_964469635.1 uncultured Kineosporiaceae bacterium | reverse complement strand
GACCGCCGGATCCTCGGGGCTCGCCCGGAGGAGGTGCGCGTTGACCTGGGTTCCGTGTCGGTCGTCCGCGAGGTCGACGTGGACGGCTCGGTCCAATTGCCCCGGACCAGAACCGACAAGGTCACCGTCGCTGTTCTCAAGAGAACGAACAGCAGGTCGCTGCGCACGGGGGGATCCACGGCGGCGATGCCTTTGGTGATCGGAGAGGTGGAGCTCAACGGTCGGTCCTGGCCGGGATACCCGACTGATGCAACCACCGGCCGAGCGTGCGGCTTCGGCCCACAGCTGCTGGTCGACGGCCGTCGCGTCCCCACCCGGGTCTCTGGCACTTTCGGGGACATCGGCGCCGGCCGGCCAGTCCAGCTGGACGCCTGTGAGCCGGTGACCTTCGACGGTAACGCCCACGTGGTGTCGCTGCTCGCGTCGGGCGAGTTCGCGCCGTACCGGCTCAGCCTCACCGGAGCCGACGTCACCTCGGCTGCGACGTCGTCCAGTGAGCAACTGGTCTGGAAGGAGTATGGGTCGACCTCCCGGTCCACGTCGGTTCCGTATGCTGCTCAGCCACGCCTGTTGTCGGTCCCCGAGAACCAGAACGACGGCTGGACGGCGACCCTGGGCGGAGCCCGCCTCACCGGGGTGCGTGTGGACGGCTGGCGGCAGGCCTGGGTTGTCCCGGCTGGCGCTGCGGGAGTGGTCGAGTTCCGCTTCGCTCCCCAGAGGTGGTACCTCGCGGGACTGGTATCCGGTCTCATTGCTGCCCTCGCGGTCGTGGTTGCAGCGCTCCGGCGCGCCCCCGTGTCGGCGAACGTGGGCGGCAGGCGTCCAAGAACCGTGGGTCGAAGGTGGACGACGGTACTGACCGCAGCGGTCTTCGTGTCCTTCGCTGGCGCGTGGGGCGGGGCGTTGCTGATCCCGGCCTGGGTTGTCCGCCGTTGGCTCAAGGAGGCTGAAGTCGCCGTGTTGGTTGTGGGCGTGGCTCTTGTTGCCGCAGCAACGTGGTCCCCTTGGCCTCAGTCAGGTGCGACGAACCATGGCGGTCTGGCTCAGGGATTGGCGATCGCCCTGGTGGCCCTGGTGGTCAGTCCGGGGCCGCAGCGGCCTCGGCGAACGAGCCGGGCAAAGCGGCCGGAGTGACGTCCGGGACAGGATCTGGAGCCCGCCGGGTGGCTGCATGCGCAGCCCGAAGGACCGGGTGCTCAAGCAGATACCAGCTCAGGGCTGCAACGGGCACGGTGACCGCGAGCGTGAGCCCGGCGACGAACCAGAAATGGCCCGAGAACAGTGGCAGCCCGAACCCGGACTGGACGGCGAACATCACCGGT
>CAYYCE010000781.1:0-262 GCA_964469635.1 uncultured Kineosporiaceae bacterium | reverse complement strand
ACACGCCGTAGCTAATCGTCCCCAACCAGCTCATCCCCGGTGTAGCCAGAGCCCGGGACACAGCGTCTTCGCCGCCGAATGCGGCGGGAGCGACGATCGCGGCCGCGGCGATGAGGTAGATGAGGTGCTTGACCATGTCCTCCCCCCCGGTCGCCGGTCGGAGGTCGTATGGACCTGCGAGTCTGGTTGTCGCCAGCCACAGCAGAAGCAGGGCAATGACGCGGGTTGCCAGTGGTGCCGCCTGGACGAGCTGCACGCCGCG
>CAYYCE010000780.1:0-1595 GCA_964469635.1 uncultured Kineosporiaceae bacterium | reverse complement strand
GGCCAGGGCCGCGTCCCGGCCGGTGATCCGCCTGGCCCGCAGCAACGGGGGCAGCACCAGGTTGGCGTAGGCGTCGGACTCGGCGACCTGCCGGAGCACGTCGAACGCGGCCTCGCGGGCGTGGTCGGTGGTCCGAGCCCGGCGGGCCGGTGCCTGGGCCGGGGCAGCAACGACAGGTCGATCAGGACCGCGGCGCGCGCCCACTCGGGGTGGGCCTCGACCTGCATCAGGCAGATCAGCGCACCCATCGAGTTGCCCACCCACACCGCCGGCCCGCCCACCACCGTGCGGACGAAGGCTCCCATCAGGTCGCCGTTGGCCGTCACCGTGGCCGGGCGCCCGGCCACCGGGCTGAGCCCGAAACCCGGCAGATCGACCGCCCACACCCGGAACCGCTCCGCGAACAGGGGGGCGACCGACACCCAGTTCGCGTAGGAGCCGCCCAATCCGTGCACCAGCACCATGGCGGGCGCCGACGGCGGACCGCCGAAGTCGACGTAGTGCACCGGTCCGTGCAGATCGGCCCAGCACGACGTGTCCGTTCTCATCGCGATCAGGCTCCGATCGCGACCGGACGATGTCAAACCGGGCATGTCGACCCGCATGCCGACCCGCGCAAGGGCCGACCACGTCGCGCCGGTCGCGCGGAGCGCTCAGCCGAACCTGGCAGAATCACGGCTCCAGACCGCGTATCCCGGACCCGGGCATCCGCGGGCCGCCGGGCGAGGAGGGGCGATGACGGAGATCGGGCAACGGCTGCCCATCTCACCGGACGACGCCCCGCCACCGCGCCCTCCCGACGCGAATCCCGCCGTCGAGGACGACGACGCCACCGGCGACCCCTGGCACCTGCTCCTGGGACTGCAGGACCGCCATCGCTACCTGCGCATCCTCGAGCCCCGTCCGGAGGACTCCGAGGACGGCCCCGACGACCACCGGGACGACGACCGCCGGGACGAGGGCCGCCCGGACGAGGAGGTTTGCGACGGCCCGGACGGCGACGAGGAACCGACGGACGCCGCCGAAGCCGACCGGACGGCGAACTCCGGGGACGACACGCGGCCGCCGCTGCCCCCCTCGGCCCTCGATCTGGACGCCGCGCTGCCGCGGGCCGCCCATCGCCTGCTGCGCTCACCCGCGGCGATGACCCGCACCGCCACGAACTCGCCCCGGCCGCACGAGGTGGCCGACTACCTCGCGCACTCCGCGGACCTCACGTCGCGCGGTGGGCTCGCCGGCGGCGTGAGTGCGCCGCTGGCGGTCTGCGCCCTCGCAGAGCACTACATCCTGCGCAGGATCGGCGGCTCCTCCGCCGGCGCCGTGGTCGCGGCCGCCTCGGCCGCCGCCGAACTCGGCCGCACCGTCCCGCCGCCCGAACCGGCCCGGGCGGACGCCGTCCGGCCCGAGACGGTCCAGCCCGGGTTCGCCGGGCTGGCCGGGATGCTCGGCTGGCTGGCGGGCCAGGACGTTCCCGCCGCCGCCGGCGAGCCGTATCGACTCGCCCGGATGATGCAACCGTCCCGCGGCACCCGGGACGCCCACCGTGCCCTGATCGCCCTGGCGCGACTGCCACTGTCGAAGGGGTTCCGGGCACG
>CAYYCE010000779.1:0-1595 GCA_964469635.1 uncultured Kineosporiaceae bacterium | reverse complement strand
CCATGTCCGGGCCGGGGCCTCACGGTGTCCCACGGTGAGCGGTCACTCCTGAAGGAGGGCCTGACCTGCTGCGACCAGGCGGCGGGTCAGGCCCTCCTCCAGGCGTACCGTCAGGTTCGGGCTCACCCGGGCATGCACGAGGTCGCCCCCGCCGGAGCCGAGCCGCTTGCGGGCGCGCCGGGTGAACCAGACGTACCCCGATCAGCAGCAGGAACGGCAGGAACGAGAACAGTGCTCCCACCACCGATCCCGTGCTGGCGATCGTGCCGGTGACCCGGGGACGTTGTGCGCTGCCAGGAGGGAGGGAAGGCTGGCGTCGTTGAAAGCGGTCGGAATGTTGCTCGCGTATGTCGCACCCCCGACCAGCGTGCCGGACACCGCGCCGGTGTCGGCGATCGATGCGGTGGCCACCTTGTTCGCCGTCACCTCGTCGACGAAGGCGGTGTAGCTGAACGTCTGGTCGTCGTTCACCCTGGAACGGGAACGATCCATGCCAACGCCGTCACCGCCAGCGCCGCCGGCAGGACCCAGCGACGCCATCTCTGCGGGCCGGCGGGATCCGGGGCCACAGCACCTCCACCCAAGGGGTCGACTCCTCGCGGCGCTGGGCGGATCCGTCCGCGTCCAGGCCCTCCCCCGGCTCTCGCGATCACGGGCTTTCGCGTCCTTCGGGGCCTCGCCGGCTCCGGGACGAGCGTGTGGCCGATTGGAGTCCATCGATGAGGGTCTGGAGGTTGGTGGTGAATCGTTCGTCGCGGTCGGGGACCCAGATGTGTTCGCCGAGGCTGGCCAGCGCGGGAAACCGGTCGGGGGGCAGCGAGCGGAGGAAGGTGTGCAGTTGCTGACGGCTCGCGGCGTTCTGGACGCGCTGCTCGCTGGGCGAGGTGCGGTCGCTGAGCGCGAACCCGAGTGTGTAGTCATAGATCAGGTGGTACGCCCTGGCGGTCTGGTCCTTCGGCAGGCCGGCGGCGGCGAGCAGAGTCAGGAATGCCTCGGTCAGACCAAGGGAATGCTGTGTGAGCGGAGCGCGGGTCTTCAGCAGGCCGGCGATGCCCGGGTGTTCCTCGAGGACGAGGCGGAGTTGTTCGGCGAGCGCGGCGAGTTGCTCGGTCCACGGCCGGCGAGAGTCGATCCGACAGTCGACGTCGGCCAGAACGGCGTCGAGGACGAGGTCATGGAGCTGATCCTTGTTGCGCACGTGCCGGTACAGCGCACCCGGAACCACCCCGAGGCGCGTCGCCAGGGCCCGCATGCTGAGAGCCTCGACGCCGTTCGTGCCGATGACCTCGAGAGCCTCGTCGACGACCCGCTGACGGGTCAGCGTGACCCTGGCGTCGGTCTGTCTGCGCAGTGGCGGGGCGAACCAGAGTGGCGAGCCATCGTCGTCGGTTGCCGCCTGATTTTCGATCACGCGCGTCTCCCGTGGGTCGCCGATTGACGGTGAACGGTGCTCACTATACAGTGAACGGTGTATCCCCCGAGTGAATGGTGTTCACAGATCGAACGTCTCCCGGGGCAATCTTTGGGAGCGATCATGGTCAAGATCATCGCGTTCGACGAGGAGGCCCGGCGCGGTCTCGAGCGGGGTATGAACA
>CAYYCE010000778.1:0-1597 GCA_964469635.1 uncultured Kineosporiaceae bacterium | reverse complement strand
CGTCGGAGGTGTGGTTGACGGCCAGGTCGGTGATCACCCGCAGGCCGCGGGCGTGGGCCTGCGCGACGAACTCCGCGAAATCGGGCAGTGTGCCGTACTCGGGCAGCACGGCGTTGTAGTCGCTGATGTCGTAGCCGCCGTCGCGCAGCGGCGAGGCGTAGAACGGCGTCAGCCAGATGACGTCCACGCCGAGCCACTGGATGTAGTCCAGTTTCGACATCAGGCCGCTGAAGTCTCCCGAGCCCGACCCCTTGGAGTCGCTGAAGGCGCGGACCAGAACCTCGTAGAAGACCGCCTTGCGGTACCAGTTCGGGTCGTTGCGCAGGCCGGGGCCGGCCAGGTCGAGACCTCTCACGGCACCCTCCGGATGTGCAGCACGTGGGCCGGCTGGTCGTGCGGGTCGAGCCGGACGTAGTTGTTCTCCGACCACTGGTAGGTCCGGTCCGTGATCAGGTCGTGGACCGCGAACTGATCGAACCAGTCCATCCCCAGTGCCGGCATGTCCAGGTGGATCATCGTCTCGCGGGTGCCGTGCGGGTCGAGGTTCACCACGACGATCAGCGCGTCGTCGGCGCCGGTGGGGGACAGCGGGGCCGGCACCCGGCGCGAGTAGCACAGCGTCGAGTCGTCGTCCGAGGCGTGGATGTCGATGTTGCGCAGGGTGTGCAGCGCCGGATGGGCGCGGCGGATCTCGTTCAGCCGGGCGATGTACGGCGCGATCGAGCGGTGCGCGTTGGGCCCGCCGGGGGCGTAGGAGGCCCAGTCCCGCGGCCGGTAGTTGTACTTCTCGCTGTCCAGGTACTCCTCGCTGCCCTGATGCGTGGCGACATGCTCGCAGAGCTCATACCCGGAGTACAAGCCCCAGCTCGGGGTCATGGTGGCGGCCAGGACGGCGCGCACCTTGAACGCGGCCGGCCCGCCGTACTGCAGGTACTCGTGCAGGATGTCCGGGGTGTTCGGCCAGAAGTTCGGCCGCATGTACCCGGCCGCCTCGCCGGACAGCTCGGTGAGGTAGTCCGCCAGCTCCTGCTTGCCGGTGCGCCAGGTGAAGTAGGTGTACGACTGGTGGAAGCCGACCCTGCCCAGGGTGTGCATCATCGCCGGTCGGGTGAAGGCCTCGGCCAGGAAGAGGATCTCGGGGTGGGCGGCGTTGACCCGGCCGATCAGCCACTCCCAGAACTGCACCGGTTTGGTGTGCGGGTTGTCGACCCGGAACACGGTCACGCCATGGGCGATCCAGTGCTCCACCACCCGCAGCACCTCCTGGTAGAGGCCGGCCGGGTCGTTGTCGAAGTTGAGCGGGTAGATGTCCTGGTACTTCTTGGGCGGGTTCTCGGCGTAGGCGATCGAGCCGTCGACCCGGGTGGTGAACCACTCTGGGTGCTCACGCGCCCACGGGTGGTCGGGGGCACACTGCAGCGCCAGGTCGATGGCCACCTCCATGCCCAGTTCGCGGCTGCGGGCCACGAAGGCGTCGAAGTCCTCGATGGTGCCCAGGTCGGGGTGGACGGCGTCGTGCCCGCCCTCGTCGGACCCGATCGCCCACGGTGAGCCCGGGTCGGACGGGCCGGGGGTCAGGGTGTTGTTCGGGCCCTTG
>CAYYCE010000777.1:0-1597 GCA_964469635.1 uncultured Kineosporiaceae bacterium | reverse complement strand
GGCGCCGGCACCAGCCGGTGCTCGACCCGCGGTTCTTCCGGAGCGTCCCGTTCTCGGGCGCGGTGTTCAGCGCCATCCTCGGGTTCTCCGCGATGACGGGGTTCCTCTTCCTGAACACGCTCTACCTGCAGACCGTCCGGGGGTTCTCGCCCCTGCACGCGGGCATCCTCACCCTGCCCATGGCCGGGATGACGGTCATCTTCGCGCCGCTGTCCGGCCGGATCGTCGGCCGGCGCGGCTCGCGGTTGCCGATGACCGTCGCGGCCGCGGGCATCACGACCTGTGCGCTGATCCTCAGCCGGCTGCAGACCGACACGTCGCTGTGGGTCCTCATCGCGGCCTACCTGTCGTTCGGCGTCGGCTTCGGGATGCTCAACGCGCCGATCACCGTGGCGGCCGTCTCGGGTATGCCGCGCGCCCAGGCGGGCGTCGCGGCCGCGGTCGCCTCGACGAGCCGGCAGGTCGGCTCGGTCCTCGGTGTCGCGATCTTCGGTGCGGTGGTCTTCGCCCGGCTCGGCCCGTCGCTACCCGCCACCTTCGCCGTGGCCAGCCACGTCGCGTGGGTCATCATGGCGTTCTGCGGTCTCGGCATCCTCGCGCTGGGGCTGGTGACCACGTCGTCGTGGGCGATGCGCAGCCGCCGCCAGGTGGCCGAGCTTCTCGGCGACGGCTGAGGCTCCCGTTCGCCGGCGCGCTCATCGTCGGGAACTCCCCCGACGGGAACCGTCACCCACGATCTTCGGTGACGAGGCCCGCGAGGGCCGACTGGACAGCGCCGCGCCGGAGCACGACCGCAACAGCGAAGCTCGACACGAAGAGCCAGCGGATCGTCCGCTCGACCTTGTTGCTCCGCACGAACACCGGAGCGAGGACGGCGAGGGCGAGGCTCATCAGGACGTATCCGAGCGGAACAACGGCCGGCCCGTCGCGTCGCCCGCTATGTCCGTCGCCTCACCGCTGAGGGGGTCGCCGACCCGGCGGAAGCTCATGGCCTGCAGCAGGGCACGGGCCCTTTGACGGGTGATCATCCGGTCGCGGCAACCGATGATCATCACTCGGGCCCGTGCCCCACCTCATGGACATACCTGCGTACACCATCCTGGCCAGCACCACCTTGCCGGTCGGGCGTCAGCGCTGCTCGGGGATGTACAGAGGTGCCGGGACGCCGTCGCCGGTGAGGTTGTCGCAGCGGACCAGCTGGGTGCCGATGCGCTCGAGGGCGCAGGGGGTCTTGGCGGTGTGGGTCGTCCGGCCCGGGTCCTGGCGGGCCGTCGCGGGGGCGCAGAGGGTGAGCGCCAGGGCGGCGGTCGTGAGCAGCGACAGGGTCAGGTCGGTGATGCGGCGGTGAGTGGTCATCGTGGTTCTCCTCCTTGGGTTGCGTGTCGTTCCACCGTCCGCCGCCGCGGGCGTCTGCACATGACCACATCCGGGCAACTGCAGCTGTGCATGCGATGGTCAGAATTGGCCATGCTCACGCCGCGGCGGGCCCGTATGGTGGAGCGATGCCCGGGTGGCCGCAGCCTGCGCTCCCCGCCCAGTGGACCGGAGGCGTAGCGCGCCCGCCGCTGGTGGGTCGGGTCCGCGAGTTCGAGCGTCT
>CAYYCE010000776.1:0-1600 GCA_964469635.1 uncultured Kineosporiaceae bacterium | reverse complement strand
TGCGGCTGCTGGTCGACCGGCGCGCCGAGCTGACCCGGGCCCGGATCCAGTGCGTCAACCGGGTCCACCGGCTCCTGGCGGAACTCGTTCCGGGACAGTCGAAGAAGAAGATGAGCACCACCCAAGCCAAGGCCATCCTCGCCACGGTCAAACCCAGGGACATCGCGGGCAAGACCCGCCGGCGGCTCGCCGCGGAGGAGATCGCCGAGCTGGTCGTGATCGAGAAGAAGGCCAAGGCCCTCACCAAGGAGCTCAAGGCGATGGTCCGCACGTCCGGCTCCACCCTGATGGACCTGCCCGGTGTCGGGCCGGTCGTGGCCGCTCGGGTGCTGGCCGACACCGGCGACGTCGCCCGGTTCACGGACCGGAACCGGTACGCCTCCTGGACCGGGACCGCCCCCATCGAAGCCTCGTCCGGGGAGATCGTCCGGCACCGGCTCTCCCGCGCCGGGAACCGGCGGATGAACCACATGATCCACATGGCCGCCGCGTCCCAGCTGCGCCACGACACCGAGGGGCGGGCCTACTACCGGCGCAAGCTCGCCGCCGGGAAGACCAAGGCCGAAGCCATGCGCTGCCTTAAACGCCGCATCTCCGACGCCCTGTACCGCCAGCTCCGCGCCGACGCCACGACCCAGCCGGTCGTTGACGTGGACACGGGCCCGGGAGGGCACCGCGGGGCGTCACTCATATCCAGCGCGGCCGGCTCGCACCCGCACACCGGCACTTCGGATCAGCCACTCCCGGGACCCGCACCCACGACCGTACGCCCCACCACCACGACACGGAAGAGCACGAACTCGGGGCCGCTCGAACCAGCCTCTTGACATCAGAGGGGTGCCGGTAGGACACGGCCGCGTCAGCCGGAGGCTATACGCGGCGGTAGGACACGGCCGCGTCAGCCGGAGGCTATACGCGGCTAGACGCAGCTCGAGTCTCGCTCGGGCCGTGCTACCTGGCCCCGGGTTTGATCGACAGCTCACGCGAGCAGGTGACCGGGTCACCGTCGGCGCAGCCGAAACCACTGCGGTGGGGTCCGGGTCATGGCCACCGCGTCATCCCATTGCGCCCAGGTGCGGATCGCGATCGCGTCCTTGAGCAGCGACCCGGGCTTGGTGTGGGAGCGTCCCCGCAGTTTCAGTCTCGCGCGGTCCTGGGCCAGTCGACGGTCCATCGTCGCCGCCGACATCGCGACCAGCGCGGCGGCGGTCTCGTCGTTGACCTTCAGTTCCCCGAACCGGCGCAGCGTGGGCACCAGTTCGGCCATCATCGGGGCCAGCCTCTTACCAGTCGGTGCACCGAGCACCGCCCAGCAAAACCGCAACGCCACAACGGTATCCGCCGTGTACTTCGGTGCCCGAGGGGCGCGTGGGCGCACTACCCTCGGCTTCAACGCCAGTGCTAGCGCCTTGCGGGCATGGCTGCGGTGCCATCCCGTGGTCGCGCACAGTTCGTCGAGGATCACGCCCTTGGCCGCCTTGTCCGCGCGCTTGTACCGCGTCGCGATGGTCTTGGTCACTGCCCGTCGTTGACTCATCGTCAGACCCATCTATCGGGCCTACCGCCGGCTCGGCACCGGGACCGGAAGGCGCGCTCCACG
>CAYYCE010000775.1:0-1601 GCA_964469635.1 uncultured Kineosporiaceae bacterium | reverse complement strand
CCGGCCAGCAGCGCGCGCGTCAGTGCGGTCACCACCAGTGTGGCCAGGTCGATCACGACGACCCCCCAGGTCGGGCCGTGGACGGAGCGTGCCGGTCGCCGACCAGGATGCCACGGGACGATGTCCGTTGTGAGCGGGTTCCCGCTGGCCGAGGTGGGGCAGTGA
Source organism: uncultured Kineosporiaceae bacterium (assembly GCA_964469635.1). GTDB lineage: Bacteria > Actinomycetota > Actinomycetes > Actinomycetales > Kineosporiaceae > JADJPO01. The sequence continues at coordinate 1,436 of CAYYCE010000775.1, read as the reverse complement.
CAGGCATGCGACTGGCATCGGGTCAGGTGCAGGCGTCGGCGCGGTTGGCCACCTGGGTCGGGTTGTCCTGCACCCACCCGACGGTGCCGTCGGCCTGGATCTGGAACCAGTGGATCGTGCTGCCGGCCCAGGCCTGGTCGACCTCTCGGAGCACCGAGTAGGTGGCGACCGGAATCGTCCGGCCGGAGGCGACCGGATCCGTCTCGCGGCGCAGTTGGGTCAGGGGCGCGGTGACGATCCAGCACCCGGACGGCTGCTGGGTGGGCGTCGCGCCGTTCCCGCCGGTGGGTCCGGTGTCGGTCGGATTCGGTGGCGCCGTGGTGGAGCCGTGGGCGGAACTGCCGCTGTCGCCGTCGGATCCGCCGAAGACCTGGCCCCACCACCACGGGGCGGTGCTGCCGGTGAGCAGGGCGACGATCAGCGCGGTCAGGATGGCCCCGAGGTGCCCTCCCGCCCTGCCGTCGGACGTGGTCATGGCTCACCTCCTCGTCTGGTGAACGAGAGGCTCGCCGGGGGTGGTGTGATACCCGTTCCTCGCTGGGTTGAGCATGACGTTGGGCGAGGAGCCGCAGAGCGCGAGGGCGTGGGCGTCGGGTGCTCAGGGCGAGCGACCGGGCACTGGCTCGACAGGTTGAGGCCCGACCGTGTGCGCCTGCTTGGCACCGAGTGCCGGCAGATGGGTTCAGACCAGCCTGAGCCCTCACGACGGGCTCGTGGTCCGATGTCGCGCGGGCGCGATCGAGCGCCCGTGGGCGCAGGGTCGACCACGGGAAGGCGCGCATGTCGACTACGTCCGCCGGTGGAGGTGGATCGTCTTCCTGCCGTGGGCATCCGCGACGATCGTGTGGTCGTAGTGGGGATCGTCCAGCCGGTGGTGGTGGTATGAGCAGGCGGGGACGGCGTTGTCGAGACCGGTGCCGCCCCCCGCTGACCAGGCTCTGATGTGGTGGACCTCGCACCAGGCGAAGGGGCGGTCGCAGCCGTCGACGGCGCAGGTGTCGTAGACGCCTGCCAGGGCCACTCGTTGCGCCTCGCTGAACAGCCGGGTCGATCGCCCGAGATCGACGGGGACCGAATCGGTTCCGAGGACGGCGGGGACGAGTCCGGCGTTGCAGGCCAGGCGGCGGGCGGCGCTCGCGGAGATCTCGGTGCCGGTGTCGACACCGGCGGCTCCCAGGCCGCGGACGAGGGCGTCGTGGTCGAGGGTGACGACGACGGTGGCGGCGACCTTGTGGGACAGGTGATCGGTCGGCAGGTGCTCGAGGAGCGTGGCGAACGCCAGGCCGTAGGCGTGGGCCCAGTCGGTGCCGAGTGCCCTGCCGTCGAGCTGGCCGCCGAGCTCGCCGCCGAGCTCGCCGTCGGTGGTGTAGTCCGAGGCGGGCCGACGGGTCAGGGGGACCAGGTCGTCGCCATCGGTGCGTTGGCGGCGGGGTGCG
>CAYYCE010000774.1:0-1604 GCA_964469635.1 uncultured Kineosporiaceae bacterium | reverse complement strand
TCCCGGCGCTCTCGGTGACCTTGCCGACGAGGTCGGCGACCGCGGGGGCGGTGAGGTAGGCGGCTGCGGGCACGCCGAGCATGGCCCCGGCCGTGGCGCGGGCCGCCATCCAGGCCTCCGGGGTGGGCAGGTCCTGGGTGCGCAGTTCCATCGCGGCGGCGAGGGATCCGGGGTCGGGCGCGGTGGGCAGGGGCGCGCCGTGGTGGAACCAGGCCCGCTGCCGCAACGCGGCCCAGGTGATGATCACCAGGTCGGCGACCTCGTCGCGCAGGCCGTGGGCGGGGGTGACGGCGGCGATCCACTCCCGCAGCTCGCCGACGCCGACCGGCCCGTCAGGTGGCGTGCCCTTCTCCTGGGCGCGCCGGCCCAGGGCCCGCTCGATCTCCTGTCCCCACGGGGTGAACCGGTCATCGCCGAGCAGGTAGTGCATCTCGGTGGCCTTGCCGACACCGAGCGGCTCGGCGATGCGGCGGACGGCCGCGGCGTCCGGGCCCAGTTCGATCCGCTTCTCGCTGTCGGCCACACACCGGGCCACGTATCCGGCGACGATCTTCAGGTCGCGGACCTTGACCTCGACATCGCCCGGCTCGAAGTGCGGGTGCGCGGGGTGGACCGATTCCAGGGCCTGGCCGAGCAGGTTCTCGAAGGCCTGCCCGAGCGTGGCCCCGATCGGGTTCACCGGGGCGAAGCGCCGTTCGAAGGAGTACAGGGTCCGCTCGTGGGCCGGGTCGTCGAGCAGCACGCCCGGTCGTGGGGCGGCGGCGCCGTAGGCCTGCTGGACGGCGTCCTCCAGGCTGCGCCGCAACGTGTTCCGCTGCGACTCCAGGATCGAACGGGCCAGGGCCCGGTCGGCCTCGCCGAGGTGGTCGGCGTGTCCCTGCCAGCGCTCGGTGCTGCCGTCGAGCAGCCAGTTGAGGATGACCAGCCGGCGCACGTCCCGCATCCGCTCGTCGGACAGGAACCGGGGCAGCCAGACGATGGTGCGGGTCTCGACGTTGCGGGCGATCATCTCGTCCAGGCGCTGCCGGTCCTCGGCGGCGGAGTGGCCCTGCTCGTCGAACGGGTGATCGACGATGACCCGCCAGGTGTCCGGGGCGGCCCGGAAGTGGTCGTCGGACAGCCAACTGCGGTCGCGGACGTTGCCGAACAGCACGTCGACCCGGCGCCGGGAGCCGCGCCAGACGACCTCGTGCGGGTAGGCGCCCTGCAGGTCCTGACGGTTCAGTTCGATGCCCAGGCCCTCGGCGACCAGGTCCTTGAGCAGCTCGCGGCGGCGGCCCTCGTTGTCCTCGCCCTTGGCCTTCTCGACGATCGACTCGTAGTCGACGTCGGACAGCTGCACCCGGATCGTCGGGTTGCGGTCGTCGCCGTCCAGGTGGATCTCCGGGACGTCGCGGGCCCAGGTGCGCACCTTGGACAGGACGACGCCCGCCTCCCCGCCGGGCAGCGGGGAGACGATCGACCCGTGGTTCAGCGAGGCCAGCCGGGCCGCGGTCAACGACTTCAGCGCCGGCACCTTCGGCGCGACCGCGGACAGCAGCAGCGTCTTGGCCAACCGGTCGTCGGTGCGATAGAGCTCGAGCTCGGAAAAGACGATCGATCCG
>CAYYCE010000773.1:0-1605 GCA_964469635.1 uncultured Kineosporiaceae bacterium | reverse complement strand
AAGCGCGACCTTGGTCTCGTGGTCACCACAACAGCAGTCCTCGCCCTCGCGATCTGCGGGCGGTCCCTTGGCGCCGGCATCTACCTCTATCGCGACTTCGTCACCGTGCCGACCCCGGTGCTGAGCCCGCAGGCGTGGGGAACGGATGGTCAAGCCCCTCGGGCGGTCCCTCTCGATGCGGTCATGGCTCTGATCTCGGGGGTGGTGCCCGCGGGGGTGCAGCAACACGTGATCCTTGTCGCAGCGGTCCGGGTGGGGGGCCTGGGGGTCGGGGTGCTGCTCCGGCAGCACGGTCCGGCGGCCATGATGACCGGCGCCGCAGTCGCCACCTGGAATCCCTTTGTGGCCGAGCGCCTCCTCGTGGGCCAGCCGCCGACACTGCTTGCCTACGCCATGAGCCCCTGGCTTGTGGCCCTGGTGAGGTCGCGGCTACGAACCCGCCCGGGTCTGCTTGCCATCGTCGCTGCAGCGCTCCCGGCGGCCCTCACCCCGTGGGGTGGGTTGGTGTCGGCGGTGGTCGTTATGGCGGCATCCGCAGCAACGCCATGGCGGCGGAGCGCAGCCTGGTGGGGGGGATGTGCGTCCGCAGCGCTCCTATGGTGCCTGCCATGGGTGGTGCCGGGGCTCATCTATTCGACAGGTGGTGCCGACCCGGATGGCGCGCGGGCGTTCGCCCTGTCGTCAGACTCGCCGTTTGGGGTGCTCGGCTCAGCGCTGACCCTGGGCGGAATCTGGGCGCCGGCCGCGCGACCGGTCTCGCGTGACTCGTCGCTGGCCGTATTGGCGTCGTTGACGGTCGTGGTCGTAGCACTCGTGGGTCTCGCTGCCGTGGCTCGGCGCCCCCCGAGGCATACGGCACGCTGGCTGGCCGCGGCCTGGTTGTTGCCACCGTTCCTTGCGTCTGCCGTGGCGACCGGCCCAGGACTGGAGTGGTTCGCCGCTCTACAGCGGATACCAGGGGTCGCCATCGCCCGCGACACCCACCGCTGGCTCGGGGTTTCGGCATTGGCCGCGGCCATCCTCTCTGGTCTCGGTGCGCGTGCCCTCACGAGCCTCGTAGCTGGAGTAGGAGCGCCAACGACGCGAGCGCACCACCTCGCTACGGCGGCGTCAGTGGTGGTCGCAGGCGTGAGCCTTGGCCCACTCACCTTGCCCGGCCTGCCCGCTGCCGTGGCGTCGGCCTACCGGCCGATAACCTTCCCGACCGGCTGGGCGGATATGGTCTCCGCGACTCAGCGGGTGGCCGGAAATGGACAGGTGCTCGTTCTGCCGTGGCAGCCGTTCCGTCAGGTGGACTGGGCCGGCTCAGCCCCATTCCTCGACCCGCTCCCGAGGGCCGTCGGTGCGCGGGTCATCACGGCCCATCAGCTCACGGTGCCGCACGGGAATGGCCTGGTGACCGTCGATGACGACGCCACCGTGTTGGGTGCACTGGTCGCGGACGGGACGCTGGACATGCGGGCGCTCCAACGTGCCGGAATCACGGCCGTCGTGGAGTGGAAGACCACGCCGGGCACGCGTCCCGTCGTGCCCGCGGGGCTCACGAAGGCGTCCGCCGGGCCCGACTTCGATGTGTGGGCCGTTTCGGGCGACTCCTAAAAGTCC
>CAYYCE010000772.1:0-1611 GCA_964469635.1 uncultured Kineosporiaceae bacterium | reverse complement strand
GGTGCTGGACGTGGGCGATGTAGAGCAGGCCCCCGGTGGTGGGGTTTGCGGTCAGGGTGCGGTGTGCCTGGAGGTTCCAGCCGGCCAGGGCCAGGGATAGTCGGCCCGGCTCGGCGGGCTCGCGGTGCTCCCCGGTCAGGGCGGCCGGCCAGCGCCCGACCAGGTAGGTGCCGGCGAGGCGTTCGGCGGAGGCGACCCGGGCCAGGGTGGCTCGAGGCTGGGCGACGGACTCGCCGACGGGCAGTGAACCGCCGCGGCTGCGACGCAGCAGTTCGGTGTCGGCGATGTGGGCGCCGACGGCGACCGTGACGGCGTGGCTGGCGACGTAGACGGTGTGGATGAGGCGGGTCCGGGCGGCGGTGACGTCGCGGGCGGCCTCGAGGCGCAGCGGCTGGTCGGCGCGGGCCAGCCGGTTGACGAGGTCGGCGGCCCGGGTGAGGTCGTCGGCGATCTGGGTCTGCCGCGGGTCGGCTTGACCGGGGCCGGGCCAGCCGGTCCTGGTGTGGACGCGGTGGGCGCGCGCGGCGGTGGCCTCGATCATCCCCATGGTGGGGTCGGCCGGGCCGGGTGGCGCCGGGAGGGCCTCCCAGAGGGCGGCCGCGGCCTGGACGATCTCGCCCCACCCGCGCACCAGGTCGCGGGCGCTGCCGGCGTCGGCGTCGAAGAGCAGGCGGCGGGCGGTGGAGTCGGCCTGGGCGAGCAGCTCACCGACACTGCGGTGGTCCCGCGGGCTCACCGAGGGACCTCGTCGGCCAGGGCCTGGACGAGGCGGATGACCACGCCGGCGCCCGGGGGGCGGCCGGTCGCGGGCAGGTCCTCGATGCTCCGGTCGGCGGCGCGGATCAGGGTGGCCATGTCACCGGCGGGGATCTCGGCGGTGTCGATGAGCGCGGCCTTGGGCAGCAGGGACAGGGCCACGCAGGCCGTGGTGTACGCGCCCATGGCCGTCGAGTGCCGGTGGGGGTCGCCGGCGGCCTCGGCGAAGCCGCGGTCGGCGGCCGCGAAGAGCAGGAGGACCACGTGCGACCAGCTGCTCGTGGTGGTGGGGTCGTTGTCGATGGTGCTCATCTGGCGGTCTCCCTGCGCTGTCTGGGGGCCTGGTTGGCCCGCGTGCCTTCATCAGGACAGAGACGGTCCGGGGCGCGCCACGACCCGACGAAGGTTGTGGATAACTCGAGGGTGTGTCGGTGTCGCGGTGGACGCTGGGGTCTCAACCCCCGTAAGCGGGCGGGCGCCGCCCTGGTGCTCACCCCGCGGGCATGGTGATCTGTCTCGGCCTAGGCCGAGACAGATCGAAGAGGGTGGTGGTGATGATGACGCCGAGGTGGCTGGTCAAGGCGGTGGCGGTCTCCCCCGGGGTCGTGGTGAGCACAGCTCTGGTCTGGATGGTCGGGTCGGTGCTGCCCCCGGCCGGCGGGGCGGTGCTGTTCTGGGCAGGTCTGGCGGTCGCGGCCGGGGCCGGGGGTGCCCGCACCGAGCCGCTGGCGGCGTTGACGCTGATGGCGGCCCGTCGGCCGCGGCCGGCCGAGTGGGGGGTGCTCGCGCCGGCGGTGACGATGCTGTGCCGGGTGGGGCTGGGTCCCCCGGTGATCCAGATCCGGGTCCGCCCGG
>CAYYCE010000771.1:0-1623 GCA_964469635.1 uncultured Kineosporiaceae bacterium | reverse complement strand
GACCTGAGGCTGACGGCGGTGAGCGCGTTGGTGCCCTCGGTCGGCTTCGCCACCTGGCGGCTGATCAGGCGGGAACCGTTGACCCAGGCTCTGTCCGGCGTGTTCGGTGTCGGGCTCGGCGCCTTCCTGGCCGTGCGCACGGGGCGCTCCGAGAACTTCTTCCTGCCCTCGATCATCAAGAACGCCGCCTACGGGGCGGGCTACATGCTCTCGATAGCGCTGCGGTGGCCGGTGATCGGAGTGATCCTCGGTCTCGCCCTGGCGGAGGGCACCCACTGGCGCCGGGTCCCGCAGCGGATGCGCGTCTACCGCGTGGCCACCTGGATCTGGGTCGGCATGTTCGGGGTACGGCTGCTGGTGCAGATCCCCCTGTTCCTGGCCGGTCAGACGGCTGCGCTCGGGTTCGCGAGCATCCCGCTGGGGCTGCCGCTGTTCGCGGTCGCGGCCTACCTGACCTGGCTCGTCGTCCGGCGGGTGCCGGTGGCCCGACTCCATCCGGAGCCGCACTCAGCTGGGGCTGAGTAGCGCCTGGAGCTCGCCCTCGGAGCCGGGGACCGTCACGAACATCAGCTCGTCGTTGGCCTCGAGGGTGTCATCGCGGCTCGGGGCGATGGGCCGGTCCGCGCGGATGATGGCCAGCAGCACCGTGTCCTCGGGCCAGGTGATGTCCCCGACCCGGGTGCCCACCACGGGGGCGTCTGCGGGCAGCGTGAGCTCGACCATGTTGGTCTGGCTCTGCTGGAAGGTGAAGATCCGCACCAGATCCCCGACCGAGACCGCCTCCTCGACCAGGGCGGTCATCAACCGCGGCGTGGACACCGCCACGTCGACGCCCCAGGCCTCGTCGAACATCCACTCGTTCCTGGGGTTGTTGACCCGGGCCACGGTCCGCGGGACGCCGTACTCGGTCTTGGCGAGCAACGACACCACGAGGTTCGTCTTGTCGTCGCCGCTGGCGGCGACCACGACGTCGCAGTCCGCCAGGCCGGCCTCGGCCAGCGAGGCGATCTCGCAGGCGTCGGCGAGCAGCCACTGCGCCTCCGGCACCATGGCCAGCCGGATCGCCGCCGGGTCCCGGTCGATCAGCAGCACCTGATGGCCGTTCGCCAACAACTCGTTGGCGATGGAACGGCCGACGCTGCCCGCGCCGGCGATCACCACGCGCATCAGGAGTCCTCGGGGACGGGCGGGACGGCAAGGCTCGACTCTGCTGCGGGCAGATCCGACTCGCGCAGCATCAGGTGCACCAGATCGCCCTCCTGATAGACGGTGTCAGGGCCGGGGACGACACCCTCGCCGAGGCGGGTCAGGTAGGCGACCCGTGCCTTGGAGATCTGCTCGATGGCCGACATCCGCTGCCCGACCCAGCTCAGATGGATGCCGACCTCGGCCAGCACCAGGACGCCGGAGGCATCGCGGTACTCCGAGACGGCCCCGACCGGCAGCAACCGGCGCACGATCTGGTCGGCCGCCCAGCGCACCGTGGCGACCGTGGGGATCCCGAGTCGCTGGTAGATCTCGGCGCGACCGGGATCGTAGATCCTGGCCACCACGTTGCTCACCCCGAAGACCTCGCGGGCCACCCGGGCGGAGAGGATGTTGGAGTTGTCCCCGCTGCTGACC
>CAYYCE010000770.1:0-1627 GCA_964469635.1 uncultured Kineosporiaceae bacterium | reverse complement strand
CGCCTTCTGGACCTTCGGCGAGGAGCACTGGCACGAGTACTACCCCAGTGAGCCCTCGGCCTTCGACGCCGGACTGCGGGCGACCACCCAGGCCGTGGAGCAGGTCACCGGCCTGCACGTCGACCAGTACGCGATGCTCAACCTGCGCGGGTTCATGCAGTTCGTCGATGCCATCGGCGGGATCACGGTGAACGTCTACGAGCGGCTGCCGATCGGTGGCAGTTCGGAGAACCGGGTCGCCAGCGGCTGGATCGAACCTGGGCTCGACCAGCACCTGGACGGCTACCACGCGCTGTGGTTCGCGCGCTCCCGCTGGTCCACGGACGACTACGACCGCATGCGCCGCCAGCGCTGCGTGATCGGAGCGGTGATCGAACAGGCCGACCCGGCCAAGCTGGCCCTGGCGTTCCCGCAGATCGCGGCCGCCGCCAAGTCCAACATCACCACCGGCATCCCGCTGGCCGACCTCGGCGCCTGGGTCACGCTGACCCAACGGGTCAAGGGTGCCCAGGTGCGCAGCCTGCCCTTCACCTCCAGCGTGATCGACACGGTGAACCCGGACTTCCCGACGATCCACCAACTCGTGCTGGACGCCCTCAACCCGCCCTCCTCGGCCTCGCCGTCACCGACCCCCGGCACCGGGGCGTCCCGGGGCGGGTCCACGCCCAGCGCCGACAGTTCGCCGTCGTCGACGGCCCCGGGCAAGCTGGCCCCCGAAGAGGCCAAGAAGGCTCAGAACATCAACGCGGTGTGCTGAGCTCGCCCCGGTAGCGCACCAGATTGGGCGTCATCCCGATGCCGGCCACCCCGGTCAGCACCCCGTCGCGCCGGTAGCCGGCCACGAAGTCGCCGTCCAGATCGCCCTCCAACACCTCGATGGCGTCGGCGACGCCGAGCGTGCCGAAGGACTGCAACCGGTAGCCGTACTGGTCGCTCCAGAACGAGGGCACGAGGGCGACCGGGCCCGGCGGCGGCGCGGCCCCGCCCAGTTCGGCCACCAACGTCGGCCCGGCCCGTTTGGCCGTGTCGGTGGGGACGCTCCAGTGCTCCACGCGTCGAGGGACGTCGTCCACCAGCGCGTTCGGGAATCTGGCGATGTCGCCGACGGCCACCACGTTCGGCCGGACCTCGCCGTCCTGCCCGACGGCCCGCAGCCAGCCGTCGGTCAGCACTCCGTCGCTCAGATCCAGGCCGGTGCCGGCCAGCCACTCGGTGTTCGGCACGCAGCCGAGCGCCTCGACGACCGCACCTGCGGGCAGCCGGGTACCGTCGTCCAGCACGACCCCGCTCACCCGCCCGGTCCCCTCGAGGGCGACCGGCAGCCGGCCGAGGTGGAAGATCACGCCGTGGGCCTCGTGCCGTCGCTGCAGCGTCGCACCCACCGCATGGCCCAGTGGACGCTCCATCGCCACCCGCTCCGGGGCCACCACGTGGACCTCACAGCCCAGACCGCGCGCGGTGGCCGCCACCTCGCAACCGATGAAGCCGGCCCCGATCACCACCACCGGCCGGCCGCCGGCGGCCGCGGCGTGCAGGTCCCGCGCGAGGGCGGCGGCGTCCTCGACGGTGCGGACGGCGTGCCGTCCCGCCGTGGGCGCCTCGCCGCCGTCCGCGGCCGGCAGCGCCA
>CAYYCE010000769.1:0-1629 GCA_964469635.1 uncultured Kineosporiaceae bacterium | reverse complement strand
GTCGTGGCAGTTGGCCGGGGCGGCCACACAGCCCAGCGGCAGGCCCGAACCATCAGAGCCTGTCAAGATCTTTGTGTAAGTGTCGCTCGGTTTCGGTTAGTTGATGTTGGTCAGCGGGTGGGGTTGATGCGGCCTGGGTAGGCCACGTCAAGGGCGTTGATCGCTGCGGTCCAGCCGGGGACGGTGGCGCCTTCGACGAGCCGGGCGGGTGCCTTGCGCTGGTTGGCGGGCAGGCCGCGTTCGGCCTCGCGGGCTCGGGCGCGCTTGTCCTCGATGTCGCGGATCGCGAGCCAGAGCAGCTTGATGACGGCGTCGTCGGTGGGGAAGTGCCCCCGGTTCTTGATGATCTTGCGGAGTTGGTAGTTCAGGGACTCGATGCTGTTGGTCGTGTAGATCACCTTCCGGACGGCGGGCGGGAACGCCAGGAACGGGACGAACCGATCCCAGGCGCGTTCCCAGACCGCGATCGCGGCCGGGTACTTGCCTCCGAGCGGGGACTCGGCGAGCTCGAGCAGGGCCAGTTGCGCGGCGTCGGCGTTGACGGCGGTGTAGACGGCCTTGAGGGCCTTGCAGAACGCCTTGCGGTCGGCGTAGGACACGTACCGGGTTGCCGCTCGGATCAGGTGGACCACGCAGGTCTGCACGACCGTGTTCGGGAAGGTGGCCTCGATCGCCTCGGGCAGTCCGGTCAGGCCGTCGCAGCAGGCGATCAGGATGTCGGCGACGCCGCGGTTGGCGAGCTCGGCGCAGACCTGCGCCCAGAAGGTGGCGCCCTCGGCGGTCTGGACCCAGATCCCGAGCACGTGCTTGATCCCGTCGGTGTCGACGCCGACCGCGATGTGCGCGGCCTTGTTCCTCACCACGTTGCCGTCACGGACCTTGACCACCAGGGCGTCGAAGAACACCACCGGGTAGACCGGGTCCAGCGGGCGGGTCTGCCAGGCCTTGACCTCCTCGAGCACCGCGTCGGTGATCTTGGAGATGGTGTCCCGGGAGACCTCGGTCCCGATCGTGCGGGCGAGGTGGTGCTCGATGTCGCGGACCGTCATCCCGCCGGCGTACAGCGAGACGATCATGTCGTCCAGGCCGCCGCCGAGCCGGCGGACGCCCTTGGGCACCAGCGCCGGCAAGAACGCGCCAGCCCGGTCCCGCGGCACCTCCACGCCCACCGGCCCGACCTCGGTCACCAGCGTCTTCGGGCTGGACCCGTTACGCGAGTTGGCGATCACCCGGCCGGCCGGGTCGCCCTTGTCGTAACCGAGGTGATCGGTCAGCTCCGCGGCCAGACCCCGCTCCAACACCGCCTTGACCAGCTGCGGCAGGAACCCGCCGTCACCGGTCAGCCGCAGCCCCTCGGGACCGACCTCGGCCAGCAACCCGTCGATCACCTCATCCGACAGCAGCATCCGCCGGAACTCCGCCGCCCGCGGTCCGGCCTGCGAGCTCGAGCCCGCTGCCGGCATCTGGTCCGCCTGCGTTGTCATGGTCATCTCTGTGTCTCCTGCTCTCCCACCCAGACATCACTCCAGGTGAGGATCTATGAGCAACCAGTTACACAGACCATCTGACACGCCCTCGACGAACGTCAGGCCCACGCCACCCATCGGGCCGAACGTGACGTCCAGCAGG
>CAYYCE010000768.1:0-1631 GCA_964469635.1 uncultured Kineosporiaceae bacterium | reverse complement strand
TCGCTGGTCGGTGGTCCTCCCCGATCGGGTGGCCGCCGGGGCGGGTGCCTGCTAGTGTCGCGCGTCGTTAATTGATTTACATGGCGTGGCCCGTGAGAATGGGGCATGGGCACTGAGGCGTTGGTGATCAGTGATGAGGACCGGGCGGTCTTGGAGTCGTGGACGCGGTCGCGGTCGATCCGGGCCAGTCATGTGGAGCGGGCCCGGATCGTGCTGGCGGTCGCGGACGGGAAGGGGACCTCGGGCACGGCTCGGGAGGTCGGGGTGTCGCGTCCGACGGTGATCAAGTGGCGGGACCGGTTCGCCGAGCACGGGTTGGACGGTCTGGATGACCAGCCGCGGCCGGGCCGGCCGAAGCAGGTCGACGATGCGGCGATCATCGCCGCGACGTTGGAGCCGCCGCCGACCTCGCTGGCGGTGACGCACTGGTCCTCCCGGCTGCTGGGGCGGCACCTGGGCGTCGGGGACGCGACGGTGGCGCGGGCGTGGCGCAGGTACCGGGTGCAGCCGTGGCGACGTGAGACGTTCAAGTTCTCCACCGACCCCGAGCTGGTCGCCAAGGTCCGTGACGTGGTCGGGTTGTACCTGAACCCGCCGACCAACGCGATCGTGCTCTGCGTGGATGAGAAGAGTCAGATCCAGGCGTTGAACCGGACCGCGCCGATCCTGCCGCTGCGTCAGGGGCTGCCGGAGAAGGCCACCCACGACTACCGCCGTAACGGGACCACGACCCTGTTCGCCGCCCTCGAGGTCGCCACCGGGAAGGTGACCGACCAGTGCTACGACCGGCACGGCAAGGCCGAGTTCGGCGACTTCCTGAAGAAGGTCGCCAAGGCCTACCCCCGCCGCCGGCTGCACGTCGTGCTGGACAACTACCACACCCACAAGCACGCCGAGATCAACGCCTGGCTCGAGAAGAACCCCCGGGTCACCCTGCACTTCACCCCGACCTCAGGGTCCTGGCTCAACCTCGTCGAGGTGTTCTTCGGGATCATCACCCGCCAGGCCATCCGCCGCGGATCCTTCGACAACGTCCCCCAGCTCGTCGCCGCCATCCGCGCCTTCATCAACGGCTGGAACGACCGCTGCCACCCATTCACCTGGACCAAGACCGCCGACGAGATCCTGCCCCACGCCACCCGTCAACGAAAATCAGACGCGCGACACTAGTTGTCCGCCGTCGCCGTCCTCGCCGTGGAATGGGGACACGACGGCCGTTGTGCTGGCGTGGGCACAGTTGGGCCGGCCCAAAACGGCAGTTCCGCAGCACATCGCTGGTGCCTTCGAACAGCCGCCCCGTCAGGTGCCGAGGCGCAGCGGGTGAGGATGCAAGCCCCGGCGTCGAGGCCCCCCTCCCACGCTCCCGAGCTGTAGCGCCACGAGGGCCGAGCATGCTGCCAGTTGGTGGCGGCTCATCCCTCGTAGTCAACATCTCGGGGGTCCATCTTCGTGGTGAGAAAGTGGAAGCGATCCGAGTCCTCAAGCGCACCCGAATTCCCGTTCCAACTGTAGGTTTCAATCGTGGCGTACCAGGACCACTCGGCTGGCGCGACCTCCCCAGGGTGCTGTTCAAAGTACTCGCACTCGTCACAGTCCTCCTCACCATGTTTGATGCATATCCCCGGTTCTCC
>CAYYCE010000767.1:0-1633 GCA_964469635.1 uncultured Kineosporiaceae bacterium | reverse complement strand
CGCGCGATCGGGGTCCGGCCGCACGGCCTCGTCCACCCTAGACGCTGATCGAGGTCTCTTCGTCCGCGAGGCGCCGCGCGTCGCGGGGTGGCCCGCGGAGATGATCGGCGCGACGATCGAGGGACGGACCGGGAGGAGCGGCGATGCGCGGATGGCAGGTCGAGGGTCCCGGGCGGCTGGTCCTGGGCACGCTCCCGGACCCGGCACCGGCGGCCGGCGAGCTCGGGGTCCGGGTCCTGGCCTGCGGTGTGTGCCGCACCGACCTGCACGTGCTGGACGGCGACCTGCCCGTCAGGCGGCCCGGCGTGGTCCCCGGCCACGAGGCCGTCGGCGTGGTCGAGTCCGCCGGCGCCGGGGTGACGGCGCGGGTCGGTGACGTGGTCGGGGTCCCGTGGTTGCGCTGGACCTGCGGCCGGTGCCGCGACTGCCGGGCCGGACGGGAGAACCTGTGCGCCGGCTCGCGGTACACCGGCTGGGACGCGGACGGCGGCTATGCGGAGCGACTCACCGTCCCCGCTGAGTTCGCGTACCGGTGGCCCGACGGGCTCGACCCGGTGGCCGCAGCGCCGCTGCTGTGCGCCGGCATCATCGGCTACCGCGCGCTGCGCCGCGCCGAGCTGCCACCGGGCGGTGTGCTGGGTATCTACGGCTTCGGCGGCTCGGCCCACCTGACCGCCCAGGTCGCGCTCGCGGAAGGGGCAACGGTGCACGTCATGACCCGGGCGGCCGCGGCGCGCCGGCTCGCGCTCGACCTCGGCTGCGCCTCGGCCCAGGGCGCAACCGACCCACCTCCCGAGCCGCTCAGCTCGGCCATCCTCTTCGCGCCCGTGGGCGAGCTGGTCCCGGTGGCGCTCGAGGCCCTGCGGCCGGGCGGCACCCTGGCGATCGCCGGGATCCACCTGTCGACGATCCCGCCGCTGGACTACTCGCGGCACGTGTTCCACGAGAAGCAGCTGCGGTCGGTCGAGGCCAACACGCGGGCCGACGGGCGCGAGCTGCTCGCGGCAGCGGAACGGATCGGGCTTCGGGTCACCCACCAGCCCTACGCGTTCACCGACGCGGACCGCGCCCTGGAGGACCTCCGCGACGGCCGGGTGACGGGAGCCGCCGTGCTGGTGATGGACTGACCCGGCGGCCGAGCAGGATCAGGCCTCGCCTGCCTGGGCCTCCGCCTGCCGGGCGCGGTCCTCAAGGGTCCTGACCGCGCCGCGCAGGGCCGCCTCCGCGTCCACCCCGCAGGCCGCCGCACGACGCACCACGGCGAGCAGCTCGTCGCCGACCTGCGAGGCCGTGACCGCTCCCTCCGGGCCGGGCTCGCCCAGGCCGGCGCGCTGCACGCGGCCGAGCACCTTCTGCGCCCTGGCCAGCGCGGGCAGCGCGACCGGGATGCCGTCGAGCACCGAGGCCCGGCCCTTCTCGGCGGCCTTGATCTGCTCCCAGCGCCGGTGCACGTCCTGGGCGTCGGCGACCTCGACGTCACCGAACACGTGCGGATGGCGGTGGCGCAGCTTCGCGGCGATCCCCGCTGCGACGTCCTCGAGGTCGAACGGCTCGGTGGGGTGCTCCTGGGCGACCCGGGCCTGGAAGACGACCTGGAGCAGCAGGTCGCCGAGCTCCTCGCGCAGGTGCGCCC
>CAYYCE010000766.1:0-1635 GCA_964469635.1 uncultured Kineosporiaceae bacterium | reverse complement strand
GGTCGTACACCCCGTACGGGACCACCTTGCCGGCCTCGGGGTCGGGGAAGTCGTGGGAGCGGACGGCGACCGGGTCACCTTTCGGGCGGTACTCCCTGCCCTCGGCGTGGAAGTCGCCGAGCTGCTCCTTCTTCTTGGCGTCCACGCTGACCACCGGCAGCCCGGCCCGCTGGAACGCGGCCACCACCTCGCTGATGTACCAGAACTGCCCATCCCGGTCCGGATGCCGGACCCCCTCCAGTGTCCGGGAAGCGCCCTGCAGGCTGCCGGTGGTCAGCGTGGGCGACTTCCACGCCGAGGGCAAGGAGTACCGGCCAAGGGAGAACCGGTCGCAGTCTGGTCTCATGACTTCCCCGAGCCGGTCGCGGGCAAGGTGGTCCCGTACGGGGTGTACGACCTGACCCGCAACACCGGCTGGGTCAGTGTGGGGATCGACCACGACACCGCCGGGTTCGCCGTGCAGACCCTGCGCCGCTGGTGGACCGCCCGCGGCAGGATCGACTACCCCGGCGCGACCGCGCTGCTGATCACCGCCGACGCCGGCGGCTCCAACAGCTACCGCACCCGGGCCTGGAAGATGCGCCTGGGCGAGTTCGCCCGCGAGACTGGCCTGCAGATCGTGGTCTGCCACTTCCCGCCCGGCACCAGCAAGTGGAACAAGATCGAGCACCGGCTGTTCGCGCACATCACGATGAACTGGCGCGGGCGGCCCCTGACCAGCCACGAGGTCGTCGTGGCGACGATCGCCGCAACCACCACCCGCACCGGGCTGAACGTGCACGCCGAACTCGACCCCGGCCACTACCCGACCGGGCAGACCGTCAGCGACGCCGAGATGACCACCCTGGCCATCAGCCCGCACCACTGGCACCCGGAGTGGAACTACACCCTCCACCCGCGCCTCCTGCCGCCTCCGCCGCCCAAGACCTCCGGCCGCGCCGCCCGCATCGCCGCCCGAGATCACGCCCCGGACTGGCTGGCCCACCCCACCCTGACCGGCATGACCAGCCACGAGTTCGACCAGCTCCTGACCGCTTTCACCGCCCACCTCGCCGAGCACCCGCCGGTCTCGCTGACCCCGCGCAGCCGCCTCGACCCCGACTTCGGCGCCAGAAGCCTCACCAACTCCTCGCCACCATGATCACGCTGCGCTGGTCCACCCAACGCCGAGACCTCACCTCGATCATGGGCATCACCCAGCCCGTCCTCGCCCGCGCGGTCAAGGAAACCAGCCGCGACCTCGCCGACCTCGGCCGGCCCGTCAGCGCGGGCCCGATCAAGGCGCCGACGGCAGAAGCGCTCCTGGCCTTGATCGGCAGGACATCAACCCCCGAAACGCTGCACTAATTGATCGACACGCCCCTGGGAGAGGGACAGCATGGGAGCGCCGGACTCCCACCTGAAGAACGGGCCGTGCCCCGTGCCGCGATCTGTTGGGCTCCAAACTGTTTGGCTCCAAACTGTTGGGCTCCAAACCTCAACCGGGTCGAAGAAAACTGCCCAAATCGTGGACGCGAAGGGTCTAGGCTGCTCGGCGCCAGGCGCAATCAATCGATCTTCAGGGGGGGCAATGCCCGAGCCGTCCGAAGCGAGCCGTTCCGAGTATCCGCCGCTATACGGTGCCAACGCTGGACC
>CAYYCE010000765.1:0-1639 GCA_964469635.1 uncultured Kineosporiaceae bacterium | reverse complement strand
CGCCCTCCGCCGGATCGTCGCGATCCCACTCGGCCCCCCGCGCGGGCCGCGCAGCGTAGTCGCGCTCAGCCGCCACCTGGGCGAACCGCTGGTTCCACCGACACACCTCCTGGGAGATGTGTCGGTAAACCCATATCCGGTACGACCCGCTACGGCCAGACCGACTCCAGGCACCCGACACCGACGTGTTTGGCGGGATCGGGAGCCCAGCCTGCGGCGCGCCAGGCTTGCCTACCATCACCAACGGTGCCTACTTTGTCTACACTGCATATGTCGTAGACACCGATAGAAAGGAATCTCGTGACCGCCAGTCCGAATCTCGGTGAGTTTGAGCAACTCGTGCTTCTGGCTGTCCTGCGGGCGAGTCCGGACGCTACCGCCATCGTGCTTCGCAACGAGCTGCGCCGAGGGGGACGGGCGGTTTCGCGCGGCGCGCTCTACAAGACGCTCGAGCGCCTGGAGGATAAGGGGCTGGTGACCTGGCGGGTCAGCGACTCGACCCCGGAACGGGGAGGGATCCCACGGCGTTCGTTCGAGGTCACGCCCGATGGCGTGGCGACCTTGCGGCACGCGCGGCAGACTCTGCTCCATTTCTGGTCGGGCCTGGAGGAGCTGCTTGGCTGAGCCTTTCCCGCCCCGATGGGCCGAGCGCTGGCTCGGGCGTTTCCTGCCGTCCGACTTGTCCGGACGCGCAATCCGCGGCGACCTACGCGAGGAGTACGTCGACCTGGTCAGGAGCCGCCCGGGATGGCTGGCGGATGCATGGTACGTGTGGGAGGTGCTGCGACTTCGCGCGGCCCTCGGAACGAAGGGCGGAGGAGGTGACGGGATGAGGGGATGGACAACGGACCTGCGCCGCGCCGGGAGGACACTTCTGCGCACTCCGGGCTTCAGCCTGGTGACGGTGGTGACCTTGGGTCTGGGTCTCGGTGCGAACACGGCGATCTTCGCTGCGCTCCGTGCCGTGGTCCTGAAGCCTCTTCCCTTCGGCCACCCGTCCCAGGTCGTCGCGCTACGCCATGACGACATCGAGCGGGGCCGGAGCTGGTCCCTGACGTTCCCTCAGTTCGAGGCGCTGGAGACCGAGCTGGGAGGCGTCACGGGCGTCGCCGCGTGGCGCCTGGTTCCCACCGCCATGACCTTCGACGACGGTCGGCCACCTGCGCGCGTCTCAAGCGCCGGTGCCACCGCCGGCCTCTTCCCCTTGCTGGGCATCGAGCCCGAGCTGGGCCGGAGCTTCTCTGCGGACGACGAGATCCCCGGCAGGCCACACGTCGCCCTGGTGAGCCACGCTTTCTGGCGCGGCCCCCTGGCCGGCGACCCCATGGCCGTCGGCAGCGAGATTCGGCTGGATGGTCAGGGCTACACGGTGGTGGGCGTGCTCCCGGCCTCCTTCACCGGCGACACCGACGGCGGGGGACTCCTACCGCCGGCGACGGTCGAGGTGGGGCCCAACGTTGCCGCGCCTTCAGCAGACGACATGTGGTTGCCAGGCTGCTGGATTTGGCAGCAGAACCGCTACGCATGGCGGCCCGGGTATTGGACAACAGGACATCAAAACTGGGATTGGGTGCCAGACCATTACGTGTGGACCCCTAGCGGGTACGTCTTCGTCGATGGCTATTACGACTACTCGGTT
>CAYYCE010000764.1:0-1640 GCA_964469635.1 uncultured Kineosporiaceae bacterium | reverse complement strand
CGGTACATGCGGCCCCGACCGCGGACGACGGCGCTGAGCCGACGCGTGTCCACCACGGTCAGCGAGCTCACCCGGTGCTGCCGCGCGTAGCCGTGCCCCCGGGTGAAGCCGCCATCGCCGACCAGGTCGCGCAGTTCGGCGTCGGTGACCCGCCGCAGGACGGGCGCGATCAACGAGACATCTCCCGGCATGACGTCCTCCTTCGCCGCGGGCGGTGCCGGTCCGGTGCCGGCCTTGTCGGGGCCCTGGGTGGGCCTGTCCAGCAGCAACCACCGCCGGGCCCGCCCCGCCGGGGTTCAGTCACCGTGGGAACGCAGGTAGCGGCCGAAGTGGGGCACGGTGAAGGCGATCCGGCCCCGCTCACCGCTGTAGACCAACCCCTTCTTGATCAGCGCGTCCCGGGCCGGTGACAACGACTGCGGCTTGCGCCCCAGGACCTGGGCGATCGCCGAGGTCGACACCGTGGCGTCCGCACCGTCGACGCCCGTGCCCTCGGCTGCGGCCGCCATGACGTCGGCGATCGCCCGCAGGTACTCGCGCTCGGCGGGGGTGGCCCGCTCGAACCGCGAGCCGAAGAAGCCGACGGCCAGCTCGGCCTGCGCCTCGGGCGCCCCGACGCGCACGTCGTCCGCCGTGATCGGGCTGCGGGGCGCGACGTCCCAGACGGTCTTGCCGTAGGCCTGCACGAAATACGGGTACCCGGCGGTCGCGGCGTACATCGCCTCGAGCGCCTCGGGGGTGAACTCGGCGTCCTCCTCCTTGGCCGGCGCGGCCAGCGCCCGGTCGGCGGCCTCGCGATCGAGCCGGTCGATCCTGGCGTAGCGGAACAGCCTCTCGCTGTAGGACTTCGAGGCTGACAGCACCGCCGGCAGGTGCGGCAGGCCGGCGCCGACGACGACGAACGGCAGGCCGGTCTGGCTGATCTCGTGGGCGGCTGCACACAACGCCGAGACGTCGTTCGGGCCGAGGTCCTGCATCTCGTCGATGAACACCGCCACCCCCCGGCCGCAGTCTCCGGCCAGGCCACCGATGTCCACCAGCAGCTCGACGAGGTCGATCTCGATGTCGCCGGAATCGGCACGACCGGCCACCGCAGGGACGTCAATCCCCGGCTGCCAACGATCCCGCAGCCTGGCGACGGTCGGGGAGTCCTTGAGCGCGAACGACTTCAGCACGCCGAGCACGTGGTCGGCCTCGCCCCTCGGCGCGCCCAGCTCGCGCGTCGCCAGGTGCAGCGCCGCGGCCAAGGGGCGGCGCAGCGACTGGTCGGGGCGGGCCTCGAGCTTGCCGGTGCCCCAACCGCGCCGGACGGCGGCCGAACGCAGCGTGTTGAGCAGAACGGTCTTGCCGACCCCCCGCAGGCCGGTGAGCACGTGGCTGCGCTCGGGGCGCCCCCTGGCCACCCGCTCGAGGACGACGTCGAAGCCGGCGAGTTCGCCGTCACGGCCTGCCAGTTCGGGCGGACGCTGCCCGGCCCCGGGGGCGTAGGGGTTGCGCACCGGATCCATTCTGAAACGGTATCCGGCTCTCTAGCGCCGACCCGAGATTGAGGCATACAGCCCGATCGCGTGTCGCGAACCGGGCAATCACGGCAGGGGGGCTCGATCGCCTCGTCTATCGCCGTCTATCAGACTTGCTAG
>CAYYCE010000763.1:0-1642 GCA_964469635.1 uncultured Kineosporiaceae bacterium | reverse complement strand
TCCGGCTGCCCCACCGTCCCGAGGCCGTGGCGGTGGCCCGGCGCACCGTGCGGGCCTCCCTGGCCGACCGTGAGGTGGCCGGCGCCGCGGTGGACGACGCCGAGATGGTGGTCTCCGAACTGCTGGGCAACGCCGTGCGTCATGCGCGGGCCATCGCCGGCGGCGTCCTGGTGCTGCGCTGGCAGTTGTGCCCCGGCCAGCTGCGGATCCTGGTGACCGACGGCGGCTCGGGCCGCGAGGTGGAGTCCTCGACCCCCGACGACACCGCGGTCTCCGGGCGCGGCCTGCACATCGTCGAGCGGCTGACCAGCGACTGGGGGGTCACCGACCATGCCGGGGGGCTGCGCACCGTGTGGGCCAGGCTGTCGCTGGACCGCCCGCCCACCCTCCGCCTCGTCCGCTGACCGGGCACCGCGGCCGCGGCGCTGGCTAGATTGGGCTCGTCACCGGCGGGCCCCGTCCGCCCGTGCCCACCCGCACCAACGCCGCACCTGTCCCGGTCCCCCAAGGAGTCCCGACCCATGGGCAAGTCCTCCCGCCGTGCCGCCCGTGCCGCGACCGTCCCGGCGCCGCCGGCTCCCGGCGCCCCGGTGCCGGTGGTGGGCATGCGCGAACCGTGCCCCTGCGGGTCCGGCAAGCGCTACAAGGCCTGCCACGGCCGCGCCGCACGGCTGGAGACGTCGGCCCTCGTCCCCCGCCCGTTCGAGGGGGTTCCCGGCGAGTGTGACTGGGTGGCGATGCGCGCGATCGTGCCCGCGGCCACGGCGACGGTGCGCACCACGGCCGGTCAGGGTGGCCACGAGGCGACCGTGGCGACGGTGCTGCCGCTGGCCTGGCCCGCGCTGCACCGGGCGGACGGCCGGGTCGTCGTGGGCCTGCAGACGACGGTGGGATCGGGAGACGCCGGCCGCGACGTCGCGCACGCCCTGCTGGCGGCGTTGGCCGCCGCGCCGGGGACCCCGGTCACCGGGGGGGTGGCCAACGCCGGGACGCCGCGGCTGCAGGACCTGCTCGACCCTGAGGTGCCGTTCGAGGTCCGGGTGCACGACACGTTCGACTTCTGGCTCGGCGACGACACCGAACTCACCGCCGAGGCCCGTGCCTCCATCGAACGGGCCAACGCCGCCGCGGTGCCGACCCGCCGGCTGAGCACGGTCGAGGCCGCCTACTGGTGCCAGACCGGCGAGCGCCGCCACCTGCGATGGGTCGTGCCCCACGCCGAGGAGGACCTGCTGGACGCCCTGGCCCGGTTGCACGCCGCCGGGGCCCTGGCGATCACCGACGGCGCTCGCTACGTGGGGGCCTTCCGTGCCGACGGGCTCGTGGTCCCGGTCTGGGACCTGGACGCCGCCACCGAGGCCGAGGACCTGGACGAACCGGCGCTCGACTTCGCCGAGCGGCTCGCCGAGGCGCTGTCCGAGACCGCCCCGCTGACCCCGCAGCAGCGTGGCGCCCGGGCCGGGGTGGTCTCGCGCCAGTTGACGCTGCGCTGAGGATCCGTGGCCGTGACCCCGCGTCGGTGGCTGGCCGCGGGCGCGCTCGCCCTGGGCGGGTTCGTGCCGGGCGGGCTCGTCCCGGACCTGCCCGCCCCGGCGGCCCCGGCGACGTCGGCGACGACCCCCGCCCCCGCGGCCGACGCCGT
>CAYYCE010000762.1:0-1645 GCA_964469635.1 uncultured Kineosporiaceae bacterium | reverse complement strand
TGTGCTTCGTCGACGGCCTTGTGGTCGAGGGCGACTACGAGCCTGTGCTGGTGGGGTGCTACCTCGGCGGGCTGCTCCTCGAGCCGGGCGTCGACGTGCTCGGCGCCATCAGCGTGCCTCGTCACAACGCCTTGTGGCAGGCCGCGGTCGGCCTCGGATGTCGTGTCGCCCGGACGTTGGGCGACGACGGCAGGTTCGCGACGCATCTGGAGTTCTTCGAGCATGGTGGCGACCTGGTCGTCATGGAGGTGTGTGTCCGTGCCCCGGGCGCGCTGGTCTCCGAGATGGCACGCGCGACATCGGGGCACAATCTCGAGACTGTGCACCTGAGGGTGCAGGCCGGGCTGCCCGCCCCGGCGTTCACGCCAACGGGATGGGAAGCGGCCTGGGTGTCCGTCCTCGCCCGCCCTGGCCAATCCTACAAGGGTGCCCCGGATACCGACTCCTCATTGATCGCGCACCGGATGCCGACGCCCCCGGGCGCCGCCGGCCGTCACGTGGCTGCCATGGCCCTACTGGTGAACAACGACCTTCAGAGGCTCGAACAGGACGTGAGCCTCTGCACCGAGCACGTCTGGTTCACCTGAGCAGGCGCGTGGTGACGGCCGGGGAGTGAGCTGGTGTGCCAGGCGACGTCCTGGGTCTGGGGTGGAGCTGCTGTTCTGCGGTGTGTGCGGCGGGATGGTGCCTTTCTCACCGGGGGTTGGCCTATCTGGGCCGGAATGCGCGTCGCAAGGGTCCGTAGGAACTCCAGCCCATGGCTGAAGCGGTCGGGTGCGGCATCGGCGCGGGACTCGCGCCGCCGGGCGGGAGGGTGCTGGGGTCGACGCCGACGCCGAGGAGGCTACGGGTCACGACCTGCGTGCTGTCGAGCAGGTCGTCCAGGGCCCGGTCCATGTGGGCCGCGGTGACCAGGAGCTGGGTCGGGTCTTGCAGGAGCGATTCCAGGACGGCGCGACGGATCAGTTCCCTCAGGAACGAGGCGGTCATCCCGTCGGTGCGTTCCACGGCGGTGCCGAGCTCGGCTTGAGACAGGGTCAGGCCCACCTCGCGGCCGTACAGGGCCAGGAGCCGGGCGCGGGCGTCGGCGTCGGGGAGCGGGACCTGCACGGCCACGTCCACCCGGCCCGGACGGGCGGCCAACGCGGGTTCGAGCAGGTCGACACGGTTGGTGGTGAGCATGAACAGCAGGTCGGCATCGGGAGCGGCGCCGTCCATGGCATCGAGCAGGTCGAACAGGATCGGGTTGCCACCCATGCCGAGCGTTCGGTCCTCGGCGACCAGGTCGACGTCCTCGAGCACCATCACCGAGGGGGCGAGGTCCCGGGCTATTTCAGCGACGACACCGACGGCGGACAGGACCCGGCCGGTCAGGACCAGCCGGGTGGCGTGCGTCATGCAGCCGAGCAGGTATCGGGTGGTGTGCGTCTTGCCGGTGCCCGGCGGCCCGTACAACAGCAGGCCGCGCTTGAGGTGCTGACCCCTGGCGAGCAGGGCCTGCCGATGCTCAGCCATCGACAGAGCATGACGCTCGATCCTCACCAGGACCGGTTCGGGCAGGACAACGTCCTGGCGCGTGAGCGCCGGCGGCTCGACGAACGTCAGGCCCACGCCACCCATCGGGCCGAACGTGACGTCCAGCAGG
>CAYYCE010000761.1:0-1650 GCA_964469635.1 uncultured Kineosporiaceae bacterium | reverse complement strand
GGGTCCAACGGCAGGGCCGCGGGCCGCCCGGGGCAGGCCGGCGGCAACGTCGGACTCGGGACGGTGGGCGCGCCTTCGGCCGCGGCGAACGCCGCGCGGGCGTCCACCCCCCGATCGGTCAGCGCCAGGGCGGGCGATCCCGGGTCGTCCGGGCCGGGGAAGTCGACCGACATCTGGGGTTCCCGCATCACGACCGGCGGCTGGGAGAGGTGGCCGGTCGTCGCGGCGTCCAGGTCCCGGCGCCGAGTCCGCACGCCGGCCAGCACCTCGGCACGGGTTCGACCCCTCAGGAGCAGGACGGCGAACGGATCGTCGTCCAGGGCGTCCGCGACCAGATAGCAGACGGCGGCAGCGTGTTTGCAGGGATCGGCGTCGTCGGGGCAGGTGCACCGGGGCCCGATCTCGCCGGCCCCGGGGAGCAGGGGCAGCCCCGCCTCGGCGACGTCGGCGGCGACCTCGGCCGGGAGGTCGCCATCGAGCATGGCGGCGGCATGCGCCAGCCGGGAGCCGATCACGTCGAACACCCGGGTCCACTGGTCGTCGTCGAACATCCGGACCCTGACCCGGACCTGGTACGGCTCACGCATCCGGCCCTCGACGGTGGCCCGCACCTCACCCGGAGCAACCATGACCTCGTCCACGTTGCCGCTGCGCGCGTAGGCGATCCCTCGCGGCAGACGGTTGGGGTCCAACTGCGCTCGCTCCTCCAGCGCCTCCACCCAGGCCCGTCCCCACCAGGTCCGCCCGAAGCGCCCGCCACGCGGTCGAGCCGTCGTCACGACGTGCTCCTGAGGGACACCAGCTCGGCCAACTCGGTGTCGGAGAGCTCGCTGATCCAGCCCTCACCGGCACCGACCACGGCATCGGCGAGCTCCCGCTTGGTCTCCAGCAGGGCCGCGATCCGGTCCTCAAGCGTTCCCTCGGCGATCATCCGGTGGACCTGGACCGGCCGGTCCTGCCCGATCCGGTAGGCCCGGTCGGTGGCCTGGTCCTCCACCGCGGGATTCCACCAGCGGTCGTAGTGGACGACATGGGTGGCCCGGGTGAGGGTCAGGCCGGTTCCACCTGCCCGGAGCGACAACAGGAACACGGGCACCTGCCCGGCCTGGAACTGCTCGACCATCTCCTCCCGCCGGGCCACCGGCGTCCCGCCGTGCAGGAACAGGGAGCCGATCCCCTGCTCGTGCAGACGCTGCTGCAGCAGGGCGGCCATCTCCTTGTACTGGGTGAACACCAGGACCGACTCGCCTGCGGCCAGGATGATCTCGATGAGGTCATCGAACGCCGCCAGCTTGCCGGATCGACCAGCCACCCGACCGCCCTGTTTCAGGTACTGCTCCGGGTGGTTGCAGATCTGCTTGAGCGCAGTGATCAGCTTGAACACCAACCCGGCGCGCTCGAATCCCTCCTTGGCCGCGATCGCCTCCAGGGTCTCGCGGACCACCGCCTCGTAGAGGGTGACCTGCTCCGAGGTCAGTGCGACGATCCGGTCGGTCTGCGTCTTCGCCGGCAGCTCCGGGGCGATCCCCGGGTCGGTCTTGCGGCGGCGCAGGAGGAACGGCCGCACCAGCCGGGCGAAGGCGGCGGTCGCCTCGGGATCGCGGTGGCGTTCGACCGGTACCGCGATGCGCCGGGTGAACGACTCCATCG
>CAYYCE010000760.1:0-1654 GCA_964469635.1 uncultured Kineosporiaceae bacterium | reverse complement strand
CCACCGCGTAACCTGACCCACGAAGCGGAACCGATGGCCCGCTCATTTACACCGGAAACCGGACGCCACCGCGGTGAGTCAGGCCAGCGGGTTCGTCGGCGGCCCGATCTTCCCGTCCCTGTTCATCGGCGGAACGGCCGGGGTCCTCGTCCACCTGGCCGTCCCCGGCGTTCCGCTGGGCATGGCGTTCAGCTGTCTGCTCGCCGCAGTCCTCGGGTCGCTCGCTGCCGCACCGTTCGCCATGGTGCTGATGGCCGGCTTCCTGACCCGCGTCGGGGCGTTGCAGACCGCTCCCATCCTCATCACCGTCGTCACGTGCTTCCTGACCGTGCAGGGCGTGACCTACCTGATGGCAAGGCACAGGCAGGTGGCATGCACCGTGGACGTCGGCCGCGTGAGATCCAGATAGCGAGCCACGCCGGCTCCCTTGGTTCCCCCTTCTTGGCTGAATCGAGGTGATCGCGTTGATCGGTCTTGACCGGAGAGCCGGGTTGACCTGCGCCAACGTGATCCGCGCCGACTGCTGATGATCCCGCCGCGCCAACTCAAAGGCTCACTGGTTCAGTCCGGAGGTCGGTTCGGCCAGCGCGGAGAGGGCCTCGGCGAGGGCGCGGTCGCGGACGCTGGTGGCGTGCTGGTAGAGCATCACCGTGGTAGAAGGCCACCGCGGCTTCCTGGTCGCCGACTCCAGGAACACGTTGTCGAACCCCAGCACCTTCACAGCGGATCCCTCCCGTCCAGCAGCCGCTTCAGCCTGGCCTTGCGCCGGTTCTCCCGGACGATCCAGGCCAGGTCCGGGTCACCATCCGAGGCCTCGGCCAGAGCCAGGAACCGGGGCAGGCCAGCCTCGGGATCGGCCGCCACCGCCACGCTCCAGCAGTAGCCCAGCGCCTGCCGCAAGGTGCGCACGCCCGCCGTCCGCCGTTGGCCGACGGGGCGGGCGGCCAAGCGATCGGTGATGGTTACGCACAGCCGCACCGCCTCGGCCGCCGCCTCCGGACGCCGCACCAATCTCGGCTCGCAGACCCCCGCGACCGCTGCCCGCTGCACCAGCGGATCCGGGTCCTCGGCCCAGGCCCGGGCCAGGCTCCAGAGCCGGTTCGGGTCGGCGTCGCCGAGGCGCTGCAACGCCATCGCCACGCCCTCACGGACCCGCCAGCGCGGATCGGCGGCCAGCGCATGCAACCGGCGCACCAGCTCGGGGTCGGCCCGCTCGGCCAGCAACCGGCCGAGCCCCACCGCGCCCACGGTCACCCGGTACTCGTCCGAGCCGGCCAGCAGCTGGTCGAACCAGTCGGCGTCCCCCTCGTCCACCGCGGCCTGCACCAACTCCAGGTTGCCCCGCGGGCCGGGCAGGCCACTGTGCGCGTCCAGGTAGGCAGTGCGCCCGTCCGCCGACAGCATGCGCAGGTCCTGCCGGAAGCTCTCGAGGCGTGCCATGCTGCCCATGCTGCTCCATGGCAATCCATCGGGAAACCAGATGGAACTCCGCACTGGTGTGGCGGCCGGCACTCCCGAGACGGGTGGCTGGCAGGACACCGCTCACCGCGAACACCACCGCCACGCGGCAGGAGCGTATGGCCGCTCTCCGCGGCAGGACCGTGCGGGTCGGGGCTTCCGTCAGGAGGTTCCCCGACACTTGGCGACGCCCGCG
>CAYYCE010000759.1:0-1655 GCA_964469635.1 uncultured Kineosporiaceae bacterium | reverse complement strand
CCTGCTGGCGTTGAAGCTGACCGGCACCCGGCGGGTCTCCCACGTGGCCGACGTGGCCGCCGACCCCGCCGCCGCCCTGTTCACCGGCCTGACCGCGCTGCCCAAGACGACCGCGCTGACCAGCTACTCCTACCGGCTCGACCACGCCAAGCAGGCCGCGTTCTTGACCGGGCTCGACAAAGCCAGCATCCGCATGGGCCTGGCCACCGGGGAGGTGGTCAACCTGGACTTCCACGCGGTCATGCACTGGGGAGCCGATCCGGCGCTGGAGAAGCACTACGTGCCCTCCCGCTCCCAACGCACCCGCAGCGTGTTGACCTTCTTCGCCGAAGACGCCGTCAGCCACGCCCTGCTCTACGCCAACGCCGACCTGTCCAAGGCCACCCAGTCCGGGGAGGTGATGGCGTTCGTCGACCACTGGCACGGCGTCACCGGACACGACCCCGACCTGCTGGTGATGGACTCCAAGGTCACCACCCAGGAACAACTCGGCGCGCTGACCGAGCGCGGGATCGGGTTCATCACCCTGCGCGCCCGCACCCCCAAACTCACCACCGCCCTGCACGCCCTGCCCGCCAAGGCCTGGACCTCGATGACCGTGGCCCGCGCCGGCGGCGCCACCCGCACCGTCCGCGTCATCGACGACCCCACCGTGAAACTCACCCGCTACCCCGCCACCGTCCGCCAACTGGCCGTCGCCGGACTGGGCCACGACGAACCCACCCTGCTGATCACCAACCGAGACACCTTACCCGCCAAGCAGATCATCGAGACCTACTCCCGGCGGATGAACATCGAACAACGCCTCGCCGAAGCGATCCGCTCCTTCGGGCTGGACTCCCTCGCCGGCGCCGTCCCGCTCAACGTCGACCTCGACGTCGTCCTATCCGTGCTCGCGCACACCGCCTGCGCCGCCCTGCGCCGTCGCCTGCCCGGCTATGCCACCGCGACCCCCGACACCCTGCAACGCCGCTTCCTGACCACCGGCGGCCACATCCTGGCCCGCCGCAACCAGATCACCGTCCGACTCGACCGACGCGCCTACTCACCCGTCCTGCGCCAAGCCGACCTCCCCAAGAAGATCACCATCCCCTGGCTCGACGACCGCACCCTCCACTACGAGTACGCCTGACGCACCTGACGCGATCCCGCGACTTGAGGGCTGATTCGCTGCGCGAAAATCGGCGTTAGCTCGGGCACCTGCCGCGCCTGGGACCAACCGAACGGGCCGAGGACCAGTGACTCCAGCGCGCCGAGCACGACCATCCCGATCCCCATCGCCGCCACCATCTCCAGATAGTGCCGGGCCAAGTGCACGCGGTCCTGCCGGTCTCGCAATAGCGGACGAACGCGCATGGTGCTCTCCCTTCCGTCGCGGGCCGGCGGTGGACCCGCCCGCTGATCGGTCCGTGCGATCCATGGTCTGGTTGCTTCGTCGTCACCGGACTCGCGTTAATGCGACTGTTGTAGCGTTAGGCTAGGCCTCATGGACTCGTAATGCAAGAGAGTTCGCGATAAGATTGCGGTGTGACACCTCAGGTCCGGCCTATGCAGCGGCCGAACGGGCGCTCGGCGCGGATCCGTGTGCAGGTCCATCGGGGCGGTACTCGATCTGGTGGCAGAGTGCGGAGTCGCTGAGCTGACGATCCCGTTGG
>CAYYCE010000758.1:0-1656 GCA_964469635.1 uncultured Kineosporiaceae bacterium | reverse complement strand
CGTAGCCGATCCATCAGCCCGGCCTCCAGCAGGGCCCGGGACACCTCGCCGAACCCGAACTGGACGATGTCCCCGTCCGCCTCGGCCTTCAACCGGGCCACGGACTCCACCAGGTCCCCGTCGATGACGTGCGTGTTGTTCCACTGCGGCTCGGTCAGCGTGCGTGAGGCGACGTACTTCGGCATCGCGTTCATCTTGTCCGCCAACGGGTTACCCGACATCGTCGGCCAGACCCCGGAGAAGTTCTCATACGTGCGTCGTCCCATCAGCACCGCGGAGCACCCGAGCACCAGGTCCGTCTGGATCTTGTTCCCCTCCACCCCGAAACCGCCCATCCCAGGCCAGGTCTCCGGATGCTCGATCACACCGTCGAGGGTGATGTAGGTGCTGTTGACCAGTTCGCTCACGCCTGCGTCCCTCCCGTCTCGGCCACGCTTGCATCGGCGGATCCGGTGCCAGTGGTGCCGGTACCCGTGGAGCCAGTGCTGCCGGTGCCGGTGTCGGTGTTGTCGGTGGTGTTGGTGCTGGTGTCAGTGTTGTCGGTGGTGTTGGTGGTGGTCGGTGACCGGCCGAAGGGGCGCTGCCCGGCGAGCAGGCCGCCGTCGACGACGAGCGTCGTCCCGCTGACGTAGGACGCCCCGTCAGAGCACAGCCACGCCGCGGCGTCGGCGATCTCGTCCGGCGTCGCGAGGCGCCCGGCGGGAACCGCGGCGGTGACCTGCGCGCGTGCCTGCGCACCGGCCCGTTCCAGCTGCTCGGTGTGGGTCGAGCCCGGCAGCAGGGCGTTGACCCGGATCCCGTCGCCGGCGTAGTCCAGCCGGCGGCCTGGCCGGGCCTCGAAGGAAGAGATGACAACCAGCCATCCTCTTCGCTAGCATTGCTAGCACACTGGAGGTGGGGATGGCAGCAGTGAGCATCCGAGACTTGGACGACTCCGTTCGGGAGAAGCTACGCATGCGCGCAGCCCGGCATGGCCGATCCATGGAGGCCGAGATGCGCGCCATCCTCACCGCAGCAGTCACCGACGAGCAACCCCGACCCGGGCTGTTCACGGCACTGACCGCCCGCTTCGCACAACTGGGCGGCGTCGAACTCGACCTGCCGGCACGCAGCGAGAACCCGCGAGCCGCAGAGTTCGACGAATG
Organism: uncultured Kineosporiaceae bacterium; assembly: GCA_964469635.1. Classification (GTDB taxonomy): domain Bacteria; phylum Actinomycetota; class Actinomycetes; order Actinomycetales; family Kineosporiaceae; genus JADJPO01. The sequence goes on along the minus strand of CAYYCE010000758.1, from coordinate 511 downwards.
ATCGTCCTCGACACGAACGTCGTGTCCGAGCTGATGCGCACCGAGCCGGCACCGCGTGTCGTGGCCTGGCTGCAGCAGAACACTGATCAAGTCCTGGCCACCACCGCGATCACTGTCGCCGAGATCCAATACGGCATCTCCCGGCTTCCGGCCGGACGGCGCCGTGCCACCCTGGCGGTCGCGGCCGCCGAGATCTTTGCCGCCTTCCCGGACCAGATCCTGCCCTTCGACCTCGCCGCCGCTCACGCCTACGCAGACATCGTGTCCCACCGCGACGGCTCGGGGACCCCCATCGGCGGCTTCGATGCCCAGATCGCCGCGATCTGTCGAACGCGCGGCGCCGACCTCGCCACCCGCAACAACAAGGACTTCACCGACACCGGGATCGCCCTCACCAACCCGTGGCAGCCCGGCCCTTACTAAGAGATCGCGCGGATAGGTGCGGCGCGTCGGTGAGTTGAGCAGGCACGGGCCCTGGTAGATCGCGGGTGTCGAAGCTCGCAATCTTCCC
>CAYYCE010000757.1:0-1668 GCA_964469635.1 uncultured Kineosporiaceae bacterium | reverse complement strand
CGTCCTGCAGCGCATGTCCATCGCCGAGGTCCGCGCGATCCACCGAGCCTGGGCCGACCCCGGCGCGCCACCGGTGGCGACCTGGGAACTGACCGGCAACGTGCAGGCGTTCCTGGCCAGCCGCGCCGGGCGGGACGCCACCGGGATGCCGCCGCTGGTGACCGCCACCCCGGTCGCCGCCCAGGTCAAGGGCACCGACGGCCCGCACTGGACCCTGGCCTGCGTGCTGCTGCAGGTCACCGCCCGGGCCGCGACCACCGCGACCGTCGCCTACGGCCACTGCGAACGGATGCGCTGGACCACCACCGATGGCGATGGCCGGTGGGTCATCGCCCCCGGCCTGCCGCCCTCCACGGCGCCGTCGACCTGGCCGGGCACCGACCTGGCCGCCCACGCCGGATGGCGCACCTGGGCCACCGCAGCGAAGGAGTGAGACCAGCGATGAACTGGTGGGAGACCGTCAACCCGTTCACCTACCTCGGCAACGCCGCGTCCAGCGTCGTCGCCGACGCCTGGACCACCGGGATGCTCGGGGTCTGGAACGCGGGGCTGTGGCTGCTCAAGCTCGTCCTCGGCGTCGAGGACGCCTTCCTCACCCCCGATGTGTCCGAGCACGGCCCGATGTCCGGGATCTACCCGACGACCTTGTGGATCGCCGGCGCCCTGGTGGTGGCGCTGATGATGGCCCAGCTCGGGGTGGCCGTGATCCGCCGCGACGGGCAGTCCCTGGCCCGGGTGTTCCTCGGCATCGCCCAGTTCGGTGCGGTGTGGGTGATCTGGGTCGTCTACGCGGTCGCCGTCCTCGCCGCCGCCGGCGGGCTCACCCAGGCCCTGATGCGCTCCCTGCTGCACGTGGACTCGATGTCGGCGTGGCAGCCGTGGACGGGCTTCTCGACCGCCGACATCACCGACGCCACGATGGCCACCGTCCTGGGGGTGCTCGGGTTCTTCCTGATCCTGGCCGCGTTCGGGCACCTGCTGGTGATCCTCACCCGCGGCGCGGCACTGCTCGTGCTCGCCGCCACCAACCCCATCGCCGCCGCCGGGCTGGTCTTCGACGGCGGCCGGTCCTGGTTCTGGAAGGCGCTGCGCTGGTTCCACGCCGCCGCGTTCACCCCGGCGCTGATGATGCTCATGCTCGGCCTGGGCGTGCAGATCAGCTCTGGCGTCGCCGTGGACGGCGCCGACTCCCTGCAGAGCGCGATCGGCACCGCGGTCCCTGCCGTGGTGCTCATCCTGATCGGCTGCTTCGCCCCGCTAGCCCTGTTCAAGCTCCTGGCCTTCGTCGACCCGGGCACCTCCTCCGGGGCCGCGATGCGGGCCGGGCTGACCGCCCAGGGCGGATGGCAGGGGCTGCTGCGCAGCGGCCAGGACGCCTCCTCGAGCGCGGCGTCGACCGCGGACCCCGACGGCCGCTCCGGCGGGGAGGCCGCCACCGAGGCCGCCACCTCCGGCCGGTTCGCGGCCGCGGCCGGCGGCCTGGGCGGCGCCGCCGGCGCCGCCGGCGCGATCGCCGCCACCGGCCTCGGGGTCGTCGCCGGGCTCGGCGCCCGGGCCGCCGTGGTCGGTGCGGACCTGTCCAACCAGATGGGGGTGGGCCACAACACCTACGTCCCCGACTTCTCCGCGGCCCGCTCCGGGGGCCGCGGCGGCGCCGGCCCGGCCGCG
>CAYYCE010000756.1:0-1668 GCA_964469635.1 uncultured Kineosporiaceae bacterium | reverse complement strand
CGGGCCACGACGGCGGCATGCGTCTCAGGCACCACGCATTCCCCGCCACCGGGGGGCCGACACCTGCTCATCGGCTATGCCAGTGCGCCGGCACGCGGCGGAAAGGGCGTGAGCCCACCATCGCCCGGCTCGAACGGGCCGCCTCCCTGTCCGGTGAATCTCAGACGGCGCTGTGGGTGCAGCCACCGCCTAGGACCCCGTGTCGGTAACGGTTGATGCGGTGACAGGCGGCCCGACGGTGCCCGAGGCTGTTCGGGGTGTGCGTGATGCCCTGGGTGGTTGCGGCGCCCCGTGGTCACAGAGAGGGTGCCGGCCTCGGACGGTAGAACCGGTTCGCGGGTCCTCGGGAAGGCCGGGAGGGTCCTGGGACCCTCAGCTGGTGGCCATCTGGGTGGTGGTCCAACCGGACCCGGCAAGCTTGCGGAAGTTGTGGCAGGCGAGGTGGAACGTCCACTCGATCTCGGCTTTGACCATGCCGCGTAGCCGGAGTTGGTGGGCGCCTTGGGCGACCTTGATCTGGCCGAAGACAGGTTCGACGATGGCCTTGCGCCGGGCGTAGTCGACCTTGCCCGCTTTGGTGTGCAGCTTGCGGCTCATCCGCGCTTTGGGGGTCAGCCCCGCCGGGATCCGCCCTCGCGGCACGGGTGGGGGTTTCTCGCCGCGACGCAGCCGCCCGGTGGCCAGCAGCGGGTCGATCCCCGCGGCCGTGGCCGCGCCGACGTTGGCTTCACAGAAGTACCCGGCATCGGCCAGCAACGTGCGTGGGCTGGCGTTGATCCCTGCCGCAGTCATCGAGTCGGCCAGCCGGGTGAGCATTCCCGGCAGGGACCGGGAGTCGGCCCCGCACTGGCCCAGCTCCGCGGCCAGGACGACCTGGCTCTTTTCATCCACGATGGCCTGGCCGTTGAAGCAGTAGTGGAACGACCCGTCGGAGGTCTTCATGATCCGCGCGTCAGGGTCGGTGAACGACCGTTGCGCCCGATCCGGGACGACGGCGGCGGCGTCGGCCGCGTCACCGGCGGCGACCACCTGCTCCGGGTCCTGACCCTGCTCAGCTGCCGCCCGCTCCGCGTCGGCACGGGCCTTCGCGGCGTGCTCAGCCTCCAGGGCGGCCTTCGCCGTGCGGATCGCCGCCAGCCGGCCCTCCCGGCGGCTCAGCTCGGCGGGAAGCTCATCACCGCGGCGCTGCGGCCCATACGCGGCGTCCTCCGCCGCATCGACCCGCTCCGCGTCGGCCAGCAACGCGTCCACCTCGGCGGCGAGCTCACCTTCGGCCCGCACCATCCGGTCATAGCTCATCGCCCGATGCCGGCTCGCGCTGGCCCGCACCTTCGTCCCATCCAGCGCGACCCGACCCAACGACACCAACCCAGCCTGAGCACACAACGTCAACGACTGAGTGAACAACTCCTTCAACGCCGCCCCGTGCCGGGCCCGGAACCGGTTGATCACCACGAAGTCCGGGGCGGCCTGGGCAGTCAGGAACCGGAACGCGATGTCGTCCTGGCAACGCCGCTCCAACGCCCGCGAACTCGTGATCCCATGGGAATAGCCATAGATCAGAATCTTCACCATCAACCGCGGGTCATACGGCGGGCCACCACGCACGTCGGTGTAGTCGGCGTAGATCCCCGACAGATCCAGACCGTCCTCGACCAGGGCATCAAC
>CAYYCE010000755.1:0-1670 GCA_964469635.1 uncultured Kineosporiaceae bacterium | reverse complement strand
ATCACTCGTCCCCGCGGCCGACAGCAGCCGGCCCACGAGCAATGATCGAGACCTGTGGATGACATCTTCGGCGGGGTGACGTGAGTGGGCGCACCTTCCCGAGGATGATCCGAAGTCTGAAGGTTCCTCGATCAGGCCGACGTTGACGCGTCGGTCGGGAAGGTACGCCCATGCTCACCGTAGTCCCAGACGCCGTCGACGGTACCGACAGCGCGAGCGGATCGTCCGTGTCGATGTTGGACGAGCTGGTCCGTGAGGGTGCCCGGCGGATGCTCGCGGCCGCGTTGGAGGCCGAGGTCGCGGCCTACATCGACGCCCACGCCGACCAAGTCGACGAGCAGGGCCGGCGGCTGGTGGTCCGCAACGGCCACCACGCGCCACGCACCGTCGTGACCGGCGCGGGTGCGGTGGAGGTGGTCGTGCCGCGGGTGAACGACAAGCGCACCGACGAGGCGACCGGTGAGCGTCGCCGGTTCTCCTCGGCGATCCTGCCGCCGTGGTGCCGCAAGTCCCCGAAGGTGTCCGAGGTGCTGCCCCTGCTGTACCTGCATGGCCTGTCCGGCAACGACTTCGGCCCCGCGTTGGAGCAGTTCCTCGGCACGTCCGCGGGCCTGTCCGCGACCACCGTCACCCGGTTGACGACGCAGTGGCAGGACGAGGCCCGGGCCTTCCAGGCTCGGGACCTGTCCGCCGTCGACTACGTCTACGTGTGGGCGGACGGGATCCACGTCAACGTCCGCCTGGACGAGGAGCGGCTGTGCCTGCTCGTGCTGATCGGGGTCCGCGCCGACGGCCGCAAGGAGCTCATCACGCTGACCGACGGGTACCGGGAGTCCACCGGCTCGTGGGCGGACCTGCTGCGCGACGCCCGCCGGCGCGGGATGCGCGCCCCGGTGCTGGCGGTCGGGGACGGCGCGCTCGGGTTCTGGGGCGCCCTGAAGGAGGTGTTCCCGCAGACCAGGACCCAGCGCTGCTGGTTCCACAAGATCGCAAACGTGCTCTCCGCGTTGCCGAAGTCCGCCCACCCCGGGGCGAAGAAGGCCCTGGCCGAGATCTGGAACGCCGAGGACAAGCAGCACGCCCAGGCGGCCGTCAAGGCGTTCGCCGCCCTCTACGGGGCGAAGTGGCCCAAGGCCGCCGCGAAGATCACCGACGACGAGGACGAGCTGCTGGCGTTCTACGACTACCCGGCCGAGCACTGGGTTCACCTGCGCACGACCAACCCGATTGAGTCGACCTTCGCGACGGTACGGCACCGGACGAAGGTGACCAAGGGGCCCGGGTCGAAGGCCGCCGGGATCGCCATGGCGTTCAAGCTGATCCAGGCCGCCCAGGACCGCTGGCGCGCCGTGAACGCACCCCACCTGGTCGCCCTCGTCCGTGCCGGGGCCCGCTTCGAGAGCGGCAAGATCGTCGAACGCGACCCCGCACAAGAAGCCACCCAACAGGCCACAACTGGAACCGTCGCCGACCCGACGACCGAGCCGCCCACCGCCTCGGATCAGCCCGTCACAACCGCTGCCTAATGATCTTCATCCACAGGTCTTGACAATTCCTCGCGGGCCATCGGTTCCGGCTTCGTGGGTCAGGTTACGCGGTGGCGGTGACAGTCTCTGGCTGCTCGGCCGGGTCGAGGGCGGTGGCGGGTCGGAGTTGTCGGGGTGGGTCGA
>CAYYCE010000754.1:0-1672 GCA_964469635.1 uncultured Kineosporiaceae bacterium | reverse complement strand
GCCACCGCCGTCTTGGCGAGCACGAGGGCGACCAGCATCGGGTCGCCCACGTTGGCCAGCAGCATGTCGGCGAGGACCTGGGGGTAGAGCGTCTGCTCGGCGGCCAGCTGAATGGCCTCCTCGCTGCGGCCGAGCTCGACCAGGGCGATCACGGACTGCAGCGTGTTCGCCGAGTCGTGGCGCTGCGACTCCAGGGCCTGGGCGAATCCCTCGATCGCCGTGAGCTGATCGGACAGCGCGGCGACCTCGGTGCGGTCCCGCAGGGTCATCACCGAGCCGAGGCGCTTGCCCCGGAACGTGGCCGGTCGCTGGTCCACGACGATCAGCCGGTCGTCGATCAACAGCAGTTCGGAGTCGACCACCTGGCCGGTGCGGCAGAGCTCGGCGACCTGGGGCGGCAGGTCGTGTTCGCCGTCCAGCATGATCCGGGCCGCCTCGTTCACCAGTACCGGGCTGCCCCTGATGTCGGTCACGACCAGGCCGTCCCCGACGGAGTGCAGCGCGCCGTCCCAGAACTGGTACATCCTGGTGAGCTCGTCGGGCCGCAGGCCCTGGGTCTGCCGGTTGAGGCGGCGGTGGATGGCCGACGCGCCGACGGCGCCCACGGCGAAGACCAGACCCATCATGGCGAGGATGCTGCGCACGTCCTCGGCGGCGAGCGAGCCGATGCGCTGCTGCCGGATGCCCACGGCGGAGATGCCGATGACGCGGCCCCCGAAGCCCGGCTCGCGGACCGGCGAGAGCGCCACGACCGAGGCCCCGAGGTCGCCCTCGTAGGCGACCGTGACGTTCCCACCCGCGCGCGCGGTCGCCACCGGGCCGCTGAAGACCTCACCGACCATGCGCGGGTCGGGGTGCGAGATCATCCGGCCGCCTGGGGTCATCAGGATGAAGAAGTCGGTGCGGGTCCCGCCGACGGCGTCGATCCCGGCCTCCTGGACGGCCTGCGCCGCGGCGGGGGAGGGGTGCTGCAACGCCTCGATGGCGGTCACCGAGTGCGCCTGCTGATAGGCCAGGGCAGCCACCAGCGACCGAGCGGCGGTCTCCGCGTCCCGCCGGGAGTCCTGGATCGCGACGAGTGCGGCGGCCACACCCGCGAGCACAGCGACGACGACCTGCAGGAGCAACACCTGACCGGCGACTCCGCGCATCCGATCTCCCTCGCCAGGGCACCTCATCGTGCCTCACGTGGTCCGCGCCAACGCCCGAATCGACCCAAAAGAGGAGTTGCGAAAGGGACGCCATGGTATCGACAGCATGGAATGCCGTACCAGGACACGAAGGAACCGAACCGAATTCCCACCCCGTGGTCACGAGCCGGGCACCGCTCGCGCGGTGTCCGGTTTGTAGTGATTCCGACTGACCAAAGTCCCTTCTCGAGGCTGCCGGGCCCGTCGGCGGAGCGGGCGCCTCCTGCCCCGCACAAGCGCAGGCGTGCCGTCCGGCCGGTTCGGGTCCCACCGGTGTTCCCGCAGGTCGGCGGGGCGCGACGGGCGTCGGCTCGGGCGGCGCCCATGGTGCGGGAGGCGATCCTCGGGCGACTTGTGCGCTTTGTGGTCACAGTGACCAGAAGGACCTCAACAGTGACGGGCGACACAGCGCCCTCACACGATGGCGTTGGTTGCATCACGGCACTCGTCGAGGAGGCCCCATGCGCAGGCGCCGCGGAACC
>CAYYCE010000753.1:0-1674 GCA_964469635.1 uncultured Kineosporiaceae bacterium | reverse complement strand
GCGCTGCTCTTCGGCCTCTCGATGGACTACGAGGTCTTCCTGATCAGCCGGATCCGCGAGGTCTGGCTGCGCAGTGGTGAGACCGGCGAGGCCGTCAGCCTCGGTCTGGCCCGCACGGGCCGGGTGATCACCGCGGCGGCGGCGATCATGGTGGTGGTGTTCGCGGCCCTCATCCCGGACGACCAAGTCATGATCAAGGTTCCCGGTGTCGGCATGGTGGCGGCGATCCTGGTCGACGCCACCGTTATCCGGTTGATGCTCGTGCCGGCGGTCATGCACCTGCTCGGCAGCGGCAACTGGTGGCCGTCCCGCGCGCGCCACACCCTTGACCCTGCGTGTCCCGATGGCCTGAAGAGGGATTTCGCCGACGCCGTCGACTGAGTGCGCCACGTGCAGTCTCAGTTGTGGTCGTACAGATTGCACATGGAGGGCGACTAGACGTCGTCCACGACCGTCCGCCAACGTGCGTCACCGTCCAGCCCCTCGCTGGTGAGGGCGAGGTGCACGCTTCTTCGGCGTGTGACGCGGTGTCTGCCGACGTTCGTCGACGTCCGCTGGGCCGGGCTCGAGTCGGCTCCGGCTGGGCCGCTGGGGCACGGTGGCGTCCATGGTCGTTCATCACGGGGTGCGTGGGTCGCGCCGAGTGGGTAGCAGATCCTCGGCGCGTGTCCTCTGCTGCACCTGGCAAGTAGTTGACAGGGACTCCATGATTGCCAAAGCTAAATCCATTGCCATACTATGCGAATATGGCAGGTCGAGTTGACTTTGACACCAAGCTGAGCCCGGAGGGTCGAGTAGTGGTACCAGCGGCGGTGCGTGCGGCCCTGGGGGTCGGCCCGGGGGACCGGGTGCGGTTCGTCCTGGAGGGCGGTGAGGTGAGGCTGGTGACCGCTCAGGCGCTGCTGTTCGCCGTGTGGGCCAACAATCATGCCGGCGACGCCGGTGACTCGGTGGCCGCCGTCCGTCAGGTTCGGCGTGCCGACCTGGGGCGGGACGGGGCCAAGCAGGCGCGGCTGGAGGCTGCGGCTGCCGCTGAGTCCCGCAGCGAGGACGAGATCGAAGCCGCTCTGCTCTCCCAGCTCGGTCTGGACCGGTGACCGCTGGCGCCGCGGCTCCGGCGGCACCGCACGCGATCCACCTGTGCCTGGACTCGTCCGTGGTGTGCACCCTCGTTCTTCAGGAGCAGGGCTGGCAAGCGGTCCACAATCTTCTCCAGCGTCCGCAGGTGACGGCGTACCTCCCTGGTCCGGTGCTCACGGAGACGATCACCGTGGTGCGGCGCAAGGGGAACGCGAGTTCTGCGAGTCAGCTGTATGACGCGCTGATGGCGTTCGGTCTGCAGGTCCAACACCCGACAGATGCTGATCTGCTGCGCGCGGCTGAGCTCATCGAGCTCTCCACCGATAACCCGGGCCCGCCCGCAGGTCATGGCGATCGCCCATCGACCTTGTCGCTCGGCGACGCGCTGATCCTTGCGGTCACTGAGCGCCTGGGCTGCAAGGTCCTCACCCGGGACACCTACTGGAAGTGGATGGTGGACGAGAAACTCATCGATATCGGCGTCGTCGTCCCCTGACGGAACAAGGGGAGTGGTCGCAACGGGGAGGCGTGCCGGCGCGGATCTGCTGGTCTCAGTTTGGTCTCAGTTGGGTGCTGCTCGGTCCGATCAGACGC
>CAYYCE010000752.1:0-1685 GCA_964469635.1 uncultured Kineosporiaceae bacterium | reverse complement strand
CGCCGTCCGCGGGCTGCACCGGTTCCTGGTGCTGGACGGCGTGGTGGCCACGGACCCGGCGGGGCAGATCCGCCCGCCCTCCCCCCCGCGCCGGCTGCCCAAGGCGATTCCCGTGGCCGACGTCGAGCGGTTGCTGGAGGCGGCCTCGATCGGCGGGACGCCGAGCGCGGTGCGCGACCGGGCGGTGCTCGAGGTGCTGTACGGCAGCGGCGCCCGGATCAGCGAGGCGGTCGGCGTCGACGTCGACGACCTGGACCTCGACCAGGCGCTGGTCCGGCTGCGGGGCAAGGGGTCGAAGGAGCGCGTCGTCCCCGTGGGCTCGTACGCGGTGGAGGCGCTGCACGCCTACCTGGTGCGGGTGCGCCCCGACCTGGCGCGGCGGGGGCGGGGGACGCCGGCGGTGTTCCTCAACCTGCGGGGCGGGCGGCTGAGTCGGCAGAGCGTGTGGACCCTGTTGCAGGCCGCCGCGGCGCGGGCCGGGCTGGCGGCGCACGTGTCCCCGCACACGCTGCGGCACTCCTTCGCCACCCATCTGCTCGAGGGCGGCGCCGACGTCCGGGTGGTGCAGGAGCTGCTGGGGCACGCGTCCGTGACCACGACACAGATCTACACCCAGGTCACCGCCGACACCCTGCGCGAGGTGTACGCCGCTGCCCACCCCCGCGCCCTGACCGGTGCCCCCACCTGACCCCCGACCCCTGACCCCTGACCCGCCGAGCCATCCCCGGGTGGGCACAACGTCACGCCGTGCCCGTCTGGCGGGCGCAACGTCACGCCGTGCCCAAGCCGTGCCCAAGAGGTGCCCAAGAGGTGCCCAAGAGGTGCCCAAGAGGTGGCGACGGGAAGGAGGTCTGGGGCGGGGACGCGGGCAGCAGCTGAGCCGGCAGCCTGTGACTGAAGTGACTGCTGGGGCACGAGTGGATCTTGTGCTTTGGCCGTCCGCGACGCGCCGGATAGCCTCGCGCGGTCCGAGCCCGCCCCGGGAGAGGATTGTGGTATTCGCGGCGGGGGGAGTCTCACCACCCGTCACCTCGACGGTGCCGTTCCACCGGGTCGTCGCGAGCCATATGGAAGGACTGAGGTCGTGATCAACCAGACGCAGGACGGACTCACTGTGGTCCTCGACGTCCCGGACGGTCTCGATGGCCTCGCCGCCGGCGGGATCGGTCCCACGGGTCGGCCGATGCCGGCCTTCCCCGAGCCGCCGCCCCTGACCGTTCACGGACCGGCGCGCATCATCGCCATGTGCAACCAGAAGGGCGGCGTCGGCAAGACCACCAGCACCATCAATCTCGGCGCGGCCCTGGCCGAGTACGGACGGCGTGTGCTGCTCGTCGACTTCGACCCGCAGGGGGCGCTCTCCGTCGGCCTGGGCATCAACCCGCACGAGCTGGACCGGACCGTCTACAGCCTGCTGATGGACCGCGGCACCGGGGTCCGCGACGTCATCCGTGTCACCAACGTGCCCAACGTCGACCTGCTGCCGGCCAACATCGACCTGTCCGCAGCCGAGGTGCAGCTGGTCGGCGAGGTGGCCCGCGAGCAGGTGTTGGCCCGGGTGTTGCGCCCGATCGTCGACGACTACGACGTCATCCTGATCGACTGCCAGCCCTCCCTCGGCCTGCTCACCGTCAACGCCCTCACCGCCGCGCACGGGGTGCTGATCCCGCTGGAGTGCGAGTTCT
>CAYYCE010000751.1:0-1695 GCA_964469635.1 uncultured Kineosporiaceae bacterium | reverse complement strand
TCGAGCAGGTCGAGCACCGCCAGCGCCGCCGCCGTCCCCACCGGGTTTCCGGCGAAGGTCGAGAAGAACTCGTACCGGCTGCCCAGCACGTCCGCGATCTCGCGGCGGGTCAGGACGGCGGCGATCGGGTACCCGGCGCCGAGTGGTTTGCCGACGGTCACCACGTCGGGCACGATCCCGAGCGCCGCGAACCACCACAGCCGGGGCCCCGTCCGGCCGAGGCCGATCTGCACCTCGTCGGCGACGTAGAGCGCACCGGCGGCGTGGGCACCGTCCACCAGTGCGGTCAGGAACTCGGCGGGCACCGTCCGCACCCCCTCGCTGGTGAACATCGTGTCCGCGATGACCATGGCGGGACGGCGTCCGGCACGCTCCAGATCCGTTGCCGCCGAGGTGATCCGGGTCAGCCCCTCGGCCCGGGTGAGCACGGCGTCGTCCTGGATCGGGCCATCGAACCTCGCCACGGCCTCCGGCCGGTACCCGGGCGGCCACTCGTTGGAGGACAGATCGGCCAGCCAACCCGAGGAGCCATGGTAGGCATGCGAGCCGACGACGGCTCCCCGGCCTCCGGTGTACTCCCGCGCCAGTCGCCAGGCCAGTTCGTTGGCCTCGGTGCCTGAGGCGGTGAACAGGCAGGTGTCAAGCCCCGATCCGGACGGCATGCTCGCCACGAGACGCTCGGCGAGTTCCACCGGATTCGGGTGCAGGTATCGGCTGTGGGTGTGCAGCAGCGCAGCCTGCCGGGTGATCGCCTGCACCACCCGGGGATGACTGTGCCCGACCACGGCGACGTTGTTGTACCCGTCGAGATACCGGCGCCCGTCGCGGGCGATCAGCCAAACCCCCTCCCCCGCCACGATGTCCACCGGCTCGGCATAGAACAGCGGGGAGAGCGACCCGGCCTGGACGGCGCGCCGCCGTTCCAGCAGGTCGCCGGTCCGATCACCGGGGGCGCCGGGCAACCCCGGGACTCCCAGCCCCGCGAGCCGCCGGATGCGGACCCGCAGGGCCCCGGGGGCGATGCTCCCGAGTTCGTCGGCCAGCCGGTCCTCCCCGGCGAGCAGGGCGTGGCCCAGGATCAGCTCACCGAGCACGTCGGCCTCGGCGATCTCGAGTGGGCGCACCCGCTGGTAGCCGGTCAGGACGGCGTCAAGGCGTCGCCAGAAGCATTGTCCGGCAACCGGTTCCGAGGTTCTCAGCGCAGCGGCGGCCACGCCCGCCAGGTCGCACACCGCCGCGGTGTGATGGGCCTGGTCGAGACCCCCGGCCGCCAGATGGATCCCCGACGGCAGCGCGTCCAATCCGGCGAGTGCCTCGACCACGCGGGCCGGTACCTCGACGCCGCCTCCGACCAGGCGCCGGACGTCGGCGGCGACGGCGCGGGCGGCGTCCGGGTGGAAGAACCCCCGAAGCGCCGCCGACAGCCGCGCCGCCCGCTCACCGGCTGCCGTCGGGTCCGCCGGTCGGGATGCCCCCGCGGCGGCCACCAGGCCCGGAGCGGTCCGCGCCAGGTGGCCGAGCAGTGCGCCCGACAGGCCCGGACCCCACAGCAATGGACTCGGATCGGGGCACAGACTGGCCCACAGCGCGATCTCGCTGCGCGGCGCGACACCGGGGACGTCCAGTCCCATGCCGACCAGGTCGGTGAGCACCTGAAGGTGCAGATGCGGCTCCCAGCCGCCGTTCTCGGCCGCC
>CAYYCE010000750.1:0-1695 GCA_964469635.1 uncultured Kineosporiaceae bacterium | reverse complement strand
TGCGGGTCCTGGCCGAGCTGTCGGGGAGGGTGAACATCGACGGGCTGCCGGGGCGGCGCCTGGCCCGGGCGTTGGCCGCCGCGCGGGGCAACGCCTGGTCCCAGATCGCGGCCCGGCACGGACAGCTGCCCGCGGTGCGGGTCGCCGGGGCGGACCTGACCCGCCAGGCGCCCGGGCAACCCGCCAGCCCGGTGGTGGTCCTACGCGTGGACGCGACGCTGATCGAGGCCGACAGCAACAAGGCCGGAGCGGCCGGGAACTACAAGGGCGGCTACGGCTTCCATCCCCTCACAGCGTGGTGCAGCAACGTCGGGGACAACCTGGCGGTGATGCTGCGACCGGGTAACGCCGGCTCGTTCACCGCCTCCGACCACCTCCTGGTCCTGGACGCCGCGCTGGCTCAGATCCCGGGCGCCCACCGGGGCGATGTGCTGGTCACCATCGACGGGGCGGGCGCCTCCCACGAGGTGGTCAACCACCTCACGGCGCTCAACACCCATACCGCGCACGGGAACCGCGGCCGTCGGGTGGAGTACTCGATCGGCTGGCCGGTGGACCAGCGCACCCTTGCGGCACCAGAGCAGGTGCGGGAGCGGGACTGGAGCACCGCGTTGGACGCCCACGGCAACCCCGACCCCGACGCCGACGTGGTGGAGCTGACCGGGATCCTGCGGTACAGCCACGGCGGGGACCAGATGTCGACCTGGCCCGCTGATGTTCGGGTCATCGCCCGCCGCGTCCCACGCCCGGCCGGTGAGCAGGCCAAGCTCGGAGAAAACCCGAACTGGCGGTACGGGGCGTTCGCCACCAACACCACCACCGGGCAGATCCAGTGGCTAGACGCCCGGCACCGCACCCAGGCCCACGTCGAGGACAAGGTCAAGGAGCTGAAGGCGGTCGGCGCCCAGAACCTGCCCTCCAAAGACTGGGACCGTAACAGTGCCTGGCTGCAGCTGGCCGGCCTCGCCGCGTCGCTGAACGCCTGGCTACGCCACCTGGCCCTGGACGGCGCCCTGGCCCGAGCCGAACCCAAGGCGCTGCGGTACCGGCTGCTGGGCGCCCCGGCCCGACACGTCACCCACGCCCGCAGACGAGTCCTGAAGATCCCCCCGGGCTGGGCCTGGGCCACCCACCTGGCCACCGCCTGGGACCGGCTCCAAGCCCTACACCCCGCTTGACACCCGGCTCACCGCCCCTACCAGCAGCCACACCAGGCCGGCACAGTGGAACCCGGTGCCCAACCGAGCACATCGGTTGCTCGGTCACGCCCGTAAGCCGGCCACGGCGCCCCACACCGCGAAACCGCAGGGTTCCGCTGCACCGCCCAACCCACGTGAATGATCCAGGCCAAGGCCGGGTCATGGCAATAGCCAGGACCCCCGGGGCCAGCCGTTCCAGCCCAACCACCGCGCCACCGGGCGTCAGGGAAGGTACTCTGCGACCTCCGCGGCACTACACCTCGGGCGGACTCCGAGCACCTGAACGCAGGCAGACGTGAAGGCCTGGTCGTCATCGTCGCCCAGGCCGGTGAGCACCTCTTGGGGCTCCTCCCGGCTCAGGATGGCCACCCCGTTGAAGGACTTCTGACCGTGGAAAGCGGCCTTATAGCCCAGCTCGGCAAAGGCCTCGGCCGGGAAGTCCTGGTCCTGCACCTTGGTCTCCTGAAGCCCGATGAAATCCGGCTGATGCTTGTCG
>CAYYCE010000749.1:299-1706 GCA_964469635.1 uncultured Kineosporiaceae bacterium | reverse complement strand
GTCTGCTGCGGGTTGGGTTGACATCTTGACCTGCCCTATGGCCTGGTTACCAGTTCGTGTGTGGTGGTCAGGCGGGGACGGATGGCGCGGTCGAGCGTAGTTCGAACTCGATCGGGGTGAGGTAGCCGAGCCCGGAGTTGGACCGACGCCGCCAGGCAGCCCTCGGCCGATTGACGGCTCTTCGGAGTTGAGCGTGGGTGAGGTCGCCGTGGCCGGGGTGCGTGGCGGTCCGGGGAGGGAGGTGTCGGGGCCTCCAAGACCGGTAGCGACCAAGCTGTCCGTTCCACGGAGACCCCGACGTGTCTGAGAGTAGATGCGGCGTCGGCGCGCCTTGGTGCGCTCGCGCTGATGAGATGTTCAATGCCCCCGGCCTGCACGTCATCGACGTCGGCCATGACCGGTCCGGGCGGCTGGTGGTCACGGTCGAGACCGACGAGCTGGTCACGGGGTGCCGGGTCTGCGGGGTGGTCGCGGTCGGTCACGGGCGCCGGGTCCACCGGGCCCATGACGCCCCGGCGTTCGGGACGTCGGTGGTGATCAGGTGGCGCAAGCGGGTCTGGCGTTGCCCCGACACCGGGTGCTCGGTCGAGACGTTCTGCGAGACCCACGACTTGATCGGCTGGCGGGCCAAGCTGACGGCCCGGGCGATCGCGTGGGCGACCGACGCGCTGGCTCACGACGACACCACCGTGGCGGCCCTGGCACGCCACTTGGGGGTGGACTGGCACACCTGCTGGGACGCGATCGAGTCCGAGGCGATCAGGCGACTGGACGACCCTGGCCGGCTGGAAGGGGTCGTCACCCTGGGGGTCGACGAGCACATCTGGAAGCCGTCGCACCACGGCGGGGACCGGGCGGTGACCTCGATGGTCGATCTGACCCGTGCCAGGCCGGACGCGTCCGCGCACGTCTGCTCGACGTGGTCCCCGGCCGATCTGGCACCGCCTACTCCAGGTGGCTGGCCGCCCAGCCGGCCGGGTTCACCGCCACCGTCGAGCACGCCGCCTTGGACCCGTTCCGCGGGTATGCCAACGCGATCCGCGACGAGCTGCCCGACGCGGTCGCGGTGCTCGACGCGTTCCACGTCGTCAAGCTCGGCACCCAGGCCCTGGACGAGGTCCGTCGCCGCGGCCAGCAGGGCACCCTGGGACACCGCGGTCACAAGGACGACCCGCTCTACAAGGTCCGCGGCCTGCTGCGCCACGGCCTCGAGCACCTCTCACCGCGCCAGGTCGCCAGCCTCGAACACGCCTTGGACGCCGGGGACCCCAACTGGGAGGTGACCATCGCCTGGGGCTGCTACCAGCGGCTGCGCTCGATCTACCACCAGACCACCCCAGCAGCCGGCACGAAGATCGCCGCCACGCGGTCGACGTGTGCAGGGGTGTCGATCGTGGCGCAGTCATC
>CAYYCE010000749.1:0-289 GCA_964469635.1 uncultured Kineosporiaceae bacterium | reverse complement strand
CCTCGGCCGGACCCTACGAGCCTGGCGAACCCAGGTCCTGGCCTACTTCGACACCGACGGCGTCTCCAACGGCGGCACCGAGGCCATCAACCTGATCATCGAGAAGACCCGGCGGCTCGCGCACGGCTTCCGCACCTTCGACCACTACCGACTACGCATCCTCCTGGCCGCCTCCGGCACCCGACCCTGGAGGACCAACCACGCATAGATCCGAAGAGCCGCGATGTCGCTGGCGAGGTCGCGGAAACCGGGGGCCGGGCCGTGCGTGGGCTCGATGTGGACCATCACC
>CAYYCE010000748.1:0-1708 GCA_964469635.1 uncultured Kineosporiaceae bacterium | reverse complement strand
CGACGACGGATCCACCACCCGACGGTCGCCAGGGTGAGCAGCACCAGGGCACCGGTGGCCCAGAACGGCGGCGTCCAGCCGAACTCGTTGATCGACAGGACGTAGAGGCTGTCGGCGAACCGCATCGGTGGCAAGCGCACCAGCACCGCGAAGGTGTCCTCGACCATCGCCCGCGGGTCGGCCAGGAGCCACGGCACCAGGGCGGCCGCCGCGGCGCCGGCCGTGATCACGGCCCGGCGCGGTCCGAACCGCGGCCATGCCGCCAGCAGGGGCAGCAACACCGCGATGTGCTGCTTGCAGGCCAGGCTCGCCGCGATCGCCACCACCGCCCAGCCGAACCGGCCTCGGGTCAGCGCGACGGCGGCCAGGGCCAGAAACGTCAGCAGCAGCGGTTCGGTCCAGGCCTGTTCGACCTGGGTGGACGTGCCCGGCAGCAGAAGCAGCAGCGCTGCGAACCCCGCGGCGAGCCGACGGCTTCTGGGATCGCACGGCCGCTTCGGGAGGCCCCGGACCGCGAGCGCCGCGATCACGGTGGCGGCCGCCAGCCCCACCCTCACGTCGCCGACCAGCCAGCGCGCGGGGGCGAGCATGACCACCGTCCACGGCAGGTAGGTGAAGGCGGCCATCACTCCGGGCGGACCGGCCCACACCTCCCGGTAGAAGGTCCGCCCCTCGCCCAGGGCGTCCGCGGCTCCCTGCAGCGAGTACCAGACGTCGATGGCCGGCGTCGGATCGCCGCGCAGCAGGAGCCAGGTGGCGACCAGGTATCCGGCCAGGGCCACGACGAACGCGCCATCCGCGCCGTGCCGCCACCCGGTCAGCGTGACCAGACCGGCCATCAGCGCGCCGAGCGCCAGCACCGCGGTGACGCGACGGGCCTGGGCGGCGTCCAGATAGGTGAAGGTGGGCACGCGCCAGATGGCCACGGCGGCGACCAACATGGCCGCTGCCGGGACCCGACGGTCGGCGAACCCACGCGCCACCGCTGCCCGCGCGCGCGAGGCCGACCCCATGGGCAGGGCCGGCCGGGAGAACCTCGGGGCCAGGATGAGGACCGTGCCGAGCAGCACCCCCGCAGCGAGGTAGGTGAGGACGATGGCCGGCCGGTAGCGGACCACGCTGTAGGCCGCCGTGGCCACGGCGGCGACCAAGGCACATGCGGCCAGTGGCCCGATGAGTCGGGCGAGCACCGGGGCGGACACCGGGTCAGCCTAGAAGACGTCCCGGGTCAGCCGACCGCCCCCGTCACCAGGGTGCTCAACCCGATCACGATGCCGACGACGACCGCGGCGATGGCGGCCACCATGAGCCCGTACTCGACGGCCGAGGCCCCACGATTCTCGCGTGTCACGGTACGGCTCCCCCCGTGCCCCGTCGCTCAGCGCCCGTGGCTCTCGACGAGCCCCAGCCGGACGGCGGCCATCACGGCCTGCGCCCGGTTGCCCGCCCCGAGCTTCTCGTAGATGTTCGCGACGTGCGTCTTGGCGGTGGACTCACTGATGTACAGGCGCCGGGCGATCTGGGAGATGGCCAGCCCGTCGACGAGGAGTTCGAGCACCTCGCGCTCACGCGGGGACAACTTGGGCCCGGCGGGAGCGTTCATCCGGCGCTGCATCGCGTCCGCCAGATCCCGGGCGGTGACCGGCTTTCGATCAACGGTGTGGGCGCAGACGATCGATCAGGCCGCCAGCGATCCAGGCGATCCCAC
>CAYYCE010000747.1:0-1708 GCA_964469635.1 uncultured Kineosporiaceae bacterium | reverse complement strand
AGCTGGCTCTCGCGCCGGCCGACCGAGAGGTCCATGGTGGCCAGGACGACCGGGTCGGTGGAGGCCGCCGCCTGGACGAACCGGGCGTCCGACTCCAGAGCCAGCACCTGCGGCTTCACACCCTTGGTGATGGGTTCCAGGGCGTAGGCCAGCTCGTTGAGCAGGCGACCCAGCAGCTGGCGGACCAGAGCCTGCTCGATCTCGGTCAGCGGACGGTCGGGCTGCTCCTCACCGCCCATTCCGCCGAGCTGGTGGTCGATCATGGTCAGCAGCGTGGCCAGGTCGAAGGTCATCAGCGCCTTGCCCGGCCAGGGGTCCAGCGAGAGCACCGCGCACACCGACTGTTCGCGCATCCCGGACAGGAACTCGTCGTAGCTGAGCTCCTCGATCTGTGGTGGGCCGAGCTGGCACACCGCCCGGAGGCTGGTGGTGAGCACCGTGGCCGACTGCCGTCCGCACGTCTGCCTCGCCACCCGAAGCAGGTGGACGTGCTCGCGGGCCAGCCGGACGGGGCGTCGGAAGTCGTAGGTCCGCGCCTCGCCTCGACGCCTCCGCAGAGAGCTGCTGGTCACGTCGGAGGGGCTCACACCGCAGGAATCGGACGTCGGGAGCCCCGGCTTGAGCCGAGCGCGGCCGGGGCCCCCCCGGGGTCACTGCATCACGAACTCGGTGAAGTAGATGTCGTACACCTCGTGCTCGTAGATCTCGGAGACCTCGCTGATCAGCTCCTGCTTGGCGTGCTCGCGGCCCTTGGTGTCGGTGAGTTCGTCCACCGGCATGTTGCTGAACAGGTCGATGGCCGCATCCAACGCCTTGGCGCCCGTGACCTCCTCGCCGGCGGCGGCGCTGGCCTGCAGGGCCATTCCCAGCTTCAGGTAGTGCCCGCCCGCAAGGTTGATCGTGATGGCGTCCAGCTGGAGCACCATTCCGGGCTTGTACGACGGGGAGGGGCTGGGGGACCCGGCGGCCCCCGCAGTGCTGCCACCCGGCTTGAGGAAGAAGAAGGCCGCACCGCCGAGCACCACCACCACCGCAGCGATGATCATGATCAGCTTCTTCTTGCCACCCCCCTTGGCGTCTTCGGGTTTCGACTCGTCCTTGTCAGCCATCGGGGCTCTCCTTCGTCGGGCCTACTCAGTGGGTCGACGCGGTGGAGCCCGTGCTTGACGTCGTGGCCGGCGCCGTCTCGGAGCCGGCCTCGTTGGCCACTTCGGCGACCGCGCGGCCGGCGCTGTTGTCGAGTGAGGCGAGAACCACGACCTCCACCCGACGGTTGGCGGTCAACGCGGCGACGCCGGTGCCCTTGATCAGCGGTCTGGTGTCGGCAAAGCCGGTCGCGGACATCCGGGTCACGGGGATCTCGGCCGACAGGTAGCGCAGCACGCCGGTGGCCCGATCGGTCGACAACTCCCAGTTCGAGGGGTACTGGGCGGTGTGGATGGGGATGGAGTTCGTGTGCCCGTCCACGCTGATCCGGTTGGGCAGCTTGGCCAGCGTCGGCGCGATGGTGTCGAGGATCCTCGTGCCGCGGGGCCGCAGCACGGCGCTGCCGTTGTCGAAGAGCACCTTGTCGGTGGCGATCGAGACCACCAGGCCGCGCTCGTCGATGCGGAACGTCGCGCTCTTGGCCAGGCCCGCGGCGGCCAAGGCCTTCTCGAGGGCCTCCTGGGCCTCCTTGAGCTTGGTGGCCTCCTTCGCGGCCGCGGCC
>CAYYCE010000746.1:0-1718 GCA_964469635.1 uncultured Kineosporiaceae bacterium | reverse complement strand
GCAGCGTGGTGACCGAGACCGCCTGGCCGAACAGGATCGTGTACGGCGAGCGCCCGTCGCCGTTCCACTCCTTCAAGGTTCGCAGGAGGCCGGACGACTCACCGGGCAGCCCTGAGCCGGTGGTGGAGCCCAGACCGAACTTCGCGAGGTAGTCCAGTCGGGTCTGCGCCGGCAGGTTCTGACCGACCATCACCGTGCCGGCGTTCGACGACTCCGCGAGGATCCCGGTCAGCGTGAGCTTGAGCGGCTCGTGCCAGTGCGAGTCGTGGAACACCTCACCGTTGGGCACGGTGTACGTGTAGGGGACGGTGAACTGCGAGGTCGGGGTGGCGATGCCCTGCTCGAGCACCGCAGCCATGGTGATGACCTTGGCCGTGGAGCCCGGCTCGTAGACCCGCGCCGCGGCCTTGCTCGGGTCGGCGTTCTTCGGCGAGTTGGGGTCGATCGAACCCGAGTCCGCCAACGCCAGGATCGCACCCGAGCGGGTGTCGACGACCTCGACGGTGCCCCACTCCGCACCCATCTGCGAGACCCGCTTGTCCAGCGCCCGCTGCGCGACGAACTGCAGGTCCTGATCGATGGTGAGCTGCACGTTGCGGCCGGGGACGGCCGGGGACACCTCGTCCGTGCCCCCAGGGATCCGTTGGCCCTTGACACCCTGCTCGTAGGTCTCCTTGCCTGGCTTGCCGGACAGCACCGAGTTGTACGTCTGCTCCAGGCCCGCCATCCCGTGACCGTCGGCGCCGACGAAACCGAGGATGTTGCCCGCTGTCGTGCCGGACGGGTACAGCCGCTGCGTGGTTCGCTCACCCCAGACCCCGTCGATGCCGAGCGCCATCACCTCGTGGTAGACGTCCGGCGCGACGTCCTTGGCGAGGTAGACGAAGGTGGTGTCACCGATCAGCTTGGCACCGAGCTCCGACGCGGACGAACCGAGCAGCGGGGCCAGCAGGGCCGCTGCGTCGGCCGCGGAGTCGGCCGTGCCCTTCCACGTCGCGACCGTCTTGGGGTTGGCATCGATGTCGTACTTCTCGACGGAAGTAGCCAGCACCACGCCGTGCGCGTCGAGGATCTCGCCGCGGTCACCGGGGATGGTCACCGTGGTGAGGCGCTTGACCTGGGCCGCGTGGGCGAGCGCCGACGCGTCGAGTCCCTGCAGGTAGACCAGGCGCACGACGAAGCCCGCCAGGGCGAGCATCACGCCGGCCAGCAGCAGCAGGTACCGCCGACTGGGCCGGCCCGATCCGCCACCCGAACGGCGTTCCACCGCACGAGGGCGCCGTGGGGGCGCGACCGCCGGGCCCGTCGCGCGCCTGGCCGCCGGTCGCCGGGTGGCAGGCGTGGTCTGCGTGCTCGCTGTCTGCCGGCCGGACGTCCGCTGGCGGCCCACGGAACGTCCGGGCGTCACGCCCACCGGAGCTGTCTTCCGGGCCTCCGGTGTGCGCGCCGCCTTGCCGCGTGTGGCGCCCGGCCGCTGGCCGCCTGCCGACGGGCTCATCCGCGGCCGGCCGGCGTCGGGGTGCCGAGCACGGCGCCGTCGGACAGTCGCAGGTATCCGCCCGTGGTCGACGGCACCATGCCCAGCGCGGTAGCCCGCGCGGCGAGTCGCGCCGGAGCGGCCTCGTCGTCGAGCCGGATGACCAGCTCCTGCTGACGTTGGGCGGACTGGGCCAGCCGGGTCGCGAGCGCGTAGCGCTGGTACTCCCCCTGGGCCATCG
>CAYYCE010000745.1:0-1720 GCA_964469635.1 uncultured Kineosporiaceae bacterium | reverse complement strand
CGCGGGTGGTCCCGGTGGTGGCGGCCAGCTGCCCGGCGGTGGTCAACCGCCCGGCGGGTTCGCGGGACCGCAGCGGAACGGCGCCACCCCGCGGAACGGCGCCATCCCACAGGGCGGTGCGGGCGGCCTGCTCGATGCCTCCACCCCCGGCTCCGAGGTGGTCAGCGCGCTGAGCGCGGACTCGTCGTCCTATACCTGGGTGGCGGCCGCGGTCGGCAGCCAGAACGCCGCGGGTCTGCAACTCGGCACGGAACTGCCCGTGATGGCCATCGGTGGGTTCAACGGGTCCGACCCGAGCCCGACGCCGGCACAGTTCCAGGCCTACGTCACCGCGGGCCGGATCCACTACTTCGTCGCCGGAGGGGCCGCAGGCGGCGGGATGCAGCAGCAGGGTGGCTCTCAGGCCGCGAGCGAGATCACCAGCTGGGTGGAGCAGAACTTCACCGCGGTGACCGTCGGCACCACCACGATGTACGACCTGACCCGGCCCACGTCCTCGGTGGCGACGTCATGAGCGACCTCGTCCTGGACGTCGTGATTCCGGTCTACAACGAGCAGCACACGCTCGCGGCCGCCGTCCGCCGGGTGCGCGAGCAGCTGGAGGCGACGTTCCCCTACCCGTACCGGATCACCATCGCCGACAACGCGAGCACGGACACAACCCCGGGGGTGGCCGCCCATCTCGCCGAGGCCTACCCCGAGGTCCGCTCCGTGCGGATCGACCGAAAGGGTCGGGGGCTGGCGCTGCGGCAGGTCTGGTCGGCGTCGCAGGCCCTGATCCTGGCGTACATGGACGTCGACCTGTCCACCGATCTCGACGCGCTGTGGCCGCTGCTGGCGCCGCTGATGTCCGGGCACTCCGATCTGGCGATCGGAACCCGGCTGCACCTCGACTCGCGCGTCGTCCGGGGGCCGAAACGGGAAGTCGTCTCGCGGACCTACAACCTCATCCTGAGGGCCTCGCTGGCGGCCAGCTTCAGCGATGCCCAGTGCGGGTTCAAGGCGGTCCGGGGCGACGTGGCCGCCGAACTCCTTCCGCTGGTGCGCGACGACAGCTGGTTCTTCGACACCGAACTGCTGGTGCTGGCGCAGCGCTGCGGGTTGCGGATCCACGAGGTACCCGTCGACTGGTTCGACGACCCCGACTCCCGGGTGGACATCACCTCCACGGCGAAGGACGACCTGCGCGGGGTGTGGCGGCTGCACCGCACCCTGGACGATCTGCCGTTGGCCGACATCCGGACCCGGATGGGGCGGACGACGCCGGCCGCCGGGGTGGGCGCGCAGACCGTGCGCTTCGGCCTCGTGGGGGCCTTCACGACGGTGCTGCACCTCGGCCTGTTCGCGGCCTTCGACGCGGGAGTGGGTGTGCTGTCGGCCCAGTCGGCCAACGCGGTCGCGTTGTCGCTGGCCACCGTCGTCAACACCGGGGTGAACCGCCGGTGGACGTTCGGGGTGAGGCAGCGTCGAGGAGCGATGAAGAACCAGGTCCAGGGATTCGCGGTGTTCGGGCTGACCTGGGCGCTGACCGCGCTCGCCCTGGTGCTGCTCGGTGCGGCGTGGCCCGCGGCACCGACCTTCGCCCAGACGCTCGTGGTCGGGGTGGGCACGGTGACCTCGACGGCGCTGAAGTTCGTGCTGATGCGCAGTTGGATGTTCGCCGGGCCACGGGAGCCCCTGGCCCCCGCAGCCGGGTTGCCCACGGCGGCGAGCGCGGCGG
>CAYYCE010000744.1:0-1720 GCA_964469635.1 uncultured Kineosporiaceae bacterium | reverse complement strand
GCGGTGGTCGCCGAGGAGGTCAAGGGTCTGGCCCGGCAGTCGGGGGAGAACGCCGAGACCATCGGCCGGACCTTGACCGACATCCGCCGTGAAGTGGACGAGGCGGTGACCAGGGTGCGGGAGATCTCCACCAGCATGGCCGAGTTGAAGATCGAGAACAGCTCGCTGGCGGCCACGGTCTCGGAACAGTCGCAGACCGTCCGCCAGGTCTCGAGCACCATCAACGAGGCTGCGCTGGCGGCCGGCCGGATCGCCGAGGGCGTGCGCTCGCTGGAGCGGTTGTCGCGCCCCTGAACGACGTCGGGCCCCTCGGGCCGACAGGCGTGGCGATCAGGTCTTGGTTGCCAGCAGCACCGGGATCTGCCGCTGCGTCCGGGCCTGGTACTCGGCATAGGCCGGGTACACCGCCACGGCGCGGTCCCACCACAGTGCCCGCTCGTCGCCGTCCAACTCGCGCACTCTGACGTCGAAGGGTTCCGGACCGTCCTGGAGCATGACCTCGTCAGGGGATGCGAGGAGGTTGTGATACCAGACCGGGTGCTCGGGCGCGCCCCCCTTGGAGGCCACGAAGGCGTACTGCCCGTCGTGCTCGACCCGCATCAGGGCGAAGGTGCGCAGCCTGCCCGTGCGGCGCCCCCGCGCGGTGACCAGGATGATCGGGATCCCGGTGTCGCGCAGCGTGTTCGCCTCACGGCCACCGGTGGCTCGGTAGCGCTCGATCTGGTCGCGGACCCAGTCCACGGGGTTGGGCTCGTACTCTCCTGTCAGCGGCATGACCCCGACTGTAGGGGGTGTCAGTTCGGGGTCACGCCGGCACCGGGGCTGGAGGCCGGGCCCGTGCCTACGGAGTTCGTGGCGGTGACGGTGATCGAGTAGGTGGTGCCGTTGGCCAGGCCGGCGATGGTGCAGGACGTGGACGCCGTCGTGCAGGAGGCGCCGCCGGGGCTGGCGGTGGCCCGGTACGAGGTGATGGCGGCACCGCCGTTCCAGGACGGTGCCGTCCACGACACGCTCGCCTGGCCGGTGCCGGCGGTGGCGCTCACGCCCGTCGGGGCCTGCGGGGTGATCGTGATCGACCACTTGCGGGCCAGGTACTCGTCGACCGTGTGGTGCTGGGTGACCGAGACCGTGCCGGTGAGGACGATGATCTCGGGGATCGGGCCTACCCAGTAGTAGTTGGCGGAGTAGGAGCCGAGGTAGGCGTAGGAGGTCCCGGTGGACACGGCGACCGTCGCCGGGTCGACCCAGCCGCCGCCGTCCAGCCCGGTGCGGATCTGGCCGGCGGTGTACTCGCTGTCCACGATCGCCGTTCGTCCCGCCGTGAACGATCCCGGGCTGCTCCCGGCCGTGTTGTGCGCGTCGGCGAGAGCCGCGGCGCTGCCGGTGTCCTTGACCAGGACCCGCTTCTGACCGGTGCTCGAGGATCCCCAGACGAGTACCGTTCGATAGGACGACGAGGCCGGGGTGGGGTCGGTCAGCTGGGCGACATGGAACTGGGTGCTCGACGTCGTCCCGGTCGGCAGCAGGGTCGGGGTCAGGTACATCTCGTCGTCCACGCCGTCGAACCGCGGCGCGGACCGTGGCAGCCCGGTTGCCGTGAGCGTGGGTCGTTTCGACGCGGTGGACTGGGTGGCGTTGTTCGCGGAGGTGGATTTGTCCTTCCAGCAGCCGATGGTGGTGGTAGCGGCGGATCCGGTGCAGGTGGAGGCCGCGTACAGGG
>CAYYCE010000743.1:0-1727 GCA_964469635.1 uncultured Kineosporiaceae bacterium | reverse complement strand
GTGCAGCGTGGCACGTTCGACCATCACGCCGCCGATATTCACCCGACGCAGACGGAACTCAGGAAGGTAGGAGCAATGCGACGCCATCTTGTAGCAACGGTGATACTGATTTCGTTGGCGAAATCACTCCCGGCGTTCGCCGAAGACGTGCTCCACCGGCCCGAACTGCTCGGCCTGCTCTACTCCGCCGGCACCGCCGGCGGGATCATGGCCACCGTGACCAGTCGGTGGACGGCGCGGGTCCATCGGCACGGGCGGGCCGTGGTCCTCGCGGCGGCCGCGTGGGGCGCCGCCATCGCGGCGGCCGGGGCGGCGCCCCCGATCTGGCTCACCCTGGCGGCCTACGCGCTGGCCGGGGCGGCGGACATGATCAGCGCCCTGTTCCGGTCGGTGATCTGGAACCAGACCATCCCCGACGCGATGCGCGGAAGGCTCGCAGGGATCGAGATGCTCTCGTACTCGGTGGGCCCACTGGGTGGGCAGATCCGGGCGGGGCTGAGTGCGGACCTGTTGGGCGTCCGCCGGGCGATCGTCGGGGGCGGGTTGCTGTGCACCGCCGGGGTCACGGTCATGGCGGCGGCGATGCCCGCCTTGTGGCGCTACGACGAACGCACCGACGAGCACGCCGTCCGCGAACGCACCGAACGCGCCTCCGCCACGGATGCCGATCGGCGCCCCTGATCACCGCGCGGTCGACCTACTCGGCCTCCGGGCCCTCCTCCCAGCGGCGGTCCTCCTCCTCCCACGCCTCGTTCCGCTCCCGGGCGCTCTGCAGGGCCCGCACGGCCTCCTCGTGCGTGGCATAGGGGCCCATCAGGACGGCGCCCCGCGACTTGGTCGCATCGGTCTCGACCTGCCCGCTGTCCACGTTGTACCAGTAGCTCCCGGTGGGCTCACTCATGACTGCGACCCTAGACTCCCCTGTATGTCCGTGCCGACCAGCGCCCGCCGCCAGCCGTTGACCCCCGGGGTCGTCAGCCCGAGGCGCCCGGTCCCGGACTCGATCCCCCGACCGCCCTACGTGGGCCGCCGCCGCGCCCCGCGGTTCACCGGCTCCGAGATCAAGGACGCCGAGACGATCGCCGCCATGCGCGTCGCCGGGCGGGTGGCCGCCCAGGCCCTGGCCGCCGCCGCCGCGGTGATCGCCCCCGGGGTGAGCACCGACGAGATCGACCGGGTGGGCCACGAGTTCCTGCTCGACCACGGCGCCTACCCCTCGACGCTGGGCTACCCCGGCAACGGTTCCGCCCCCCCGTACCCGAAGTCGTTGTGCACCAGCGTCAACGAGGTGATCTGCCACGGGATCCCGGACTCGACGGTGCTGCAGGACGGCGACATCGTGAACATCGACATCACCGGCTACCTGGTGGTCGACGGCATCGGCGTTCACGGTGACACCGACCTCGCCGGCGAGGTGGACGAGGAGTCCCGGCTGCTGGTCGAGCGCACCCACGAGGCGATGATGCGCGGCATCAGGGCCGTCGCCCCCGGCAGGCAGGTCAACGTCATCGGCAAGGTGATCTCCGCCTACGCCAAGCGGTTCGGCTACGGGGTGGTCCGCGACTTCACCGGCCACGGCATCGGCACCGCGTTCCACTCCGGCCTGGTGATCCCCCACTACGACGCCGCGCCGATGTTCGACGCCGTGATCGAGCCCGGCATGACCTTCACCATCGAGCCGATGCTCACCCTCGGCGGCCACGACTGGGACTGCTGGGACGACGGCT
>CAYYCE010000742.1:0-1729 GCA_964469635.1 uncultured Kineosporiaceae bacterium | reverse complement strand
GCCGCCGTCCAGCTTCAGGTGCAGCCGCGGAGTGCCCTGGGAGAACGGGCGCGGGTTCGACTCCGACCGGTTGGCCAGGAACCGCAGGAAGTCGACCAGCTCCTCATCGGAGTCGGCGACCGGCGGGCCCGGGATTCGGGTGCCGTCGACCAGCTCGAGCAGCACCCGGTCCGCGCCGAGGATGACGATGTTCTCGACCCGGTCATCATCGACCAGCGGCTGCAACCGGCCCAGACGGAACACCGCGTCGAACACCGCCTGCCCCATCACCGCCCGCTGCCCCCGGCTCCAGGCCGGCTCGCCGGTAGCGACCGCGTCCGCGGTGTGCTCCGACAACAGCTCGGCGATCGCCTGCCGGCCGAACGCCTCCTGCCCGGCCCGGTCCGCCACCCCCGCCTGCACCAGCCGCTGCGCCACCACGGTCCGAAATGCCGTGACCAGCCCCCAGTCGATCCCCTCCGCCGCGACCGGAGCCACCGCGGCTGGTGGGAGCGCGGCCGCCGCCGGCGGTGGGACCACAATGGGAGCGGGTGTCGCCGTGTGGCGGCGGCGCGCCTCGTCCAACCGGGCCGGAACCGGCGGCGCCGGCACCGGTGCCGTGGGCGCCGGTGGGGTGGGCGGCGGATGCATGGTGAAGGTGCCACGGACCCGACCCGGACGTGGTGATCCCGACATCGGGGCGGGGTGGGTGAACAGGGGCAGGGAGGTCGGGTCGGCCCGGTCCTGGCCGCCGGTCTCGATCGGGTCGGTGCTCACGTCGCCCTCCCCACCGGACGAAGGTTCAGAGTCTGGGCGGTGGCGCGGATCGTGCCGGTGATCGCCGAGTGCGCGGCGCGCAGGCTGCGCTGCAGTGGGGCGTCGGCCCACGGGTCTCGTCGGGTCAGCCGGTCCCGCCACGACCCGCCCGGCGGGCGGGCGCCGCGGGAGTACACGGCCGCGGAGGCCGGGTCCCACGCCACCGAGGCGATCACCGGCAGGGCCAGGACTTTGGCGATCTCCTTGGGCCGGAACGGTTCCCCTGTCCCCACCGTCAACAGGCCGACGTTCGCGGCGGCGCCGGCCTTCTCGAAGCGTTCGGCGAGGGTGTGGGCCCAGGACCGGGCCTGCAGCACCGAGACCAGGTCGGTGCGGGCGACCAGCAGGGCCAGGTCGGCGGCGTCCACGAGCGGGTCGGGGCTGGCGAACAGGCCGAGGCGGCCGGCGTCGACGATGACGTCCTGCCCGGTCTCCTCCAACGACTGGAGCGCCGCCGCGAGCGGCTCCCACAACGCCACCAGGCTCCGGGCCTGGGTGTGCGAGGCGACCGCCGGCACCAGCGACGCGGTGCACCCGGGTAGGGGCATGCTCGCTCCGGCCAGCGCCTCGAGCAGGTCGCCGCCGTGCAGGGCCTGGGCCAGGTCGATCACCGACCCGGCCGGGGTCACCAGCCCGCGCAGGTACCCGGCCAGCACCGAGGATCCGCCGGTCGGGTCGGCCTCGACCAGCAGCACCGGCCGCGGCGACGACAACGCCAGCCCGACCGCGGTCGTGCTCACCCCCGGGGAACCGGAGGCCGAGGTCAGCACGATCACGCTCATCACGCCACCGGTGCCTATCGGTCTCGGGAGTCCAGGACGACCGCGACGTTCCCGGTCGCGGCCATCGCCGCCAGCCGTGGTGCGTCCGCGGACGGCACCTGCACCGTGATGATGGACTGTGCCGCTTGGCCTCCGGTCGGGTCGGCGGCCTG
>CAYYCE010000741.1:0-1731 GCA_964469635.1 uncultured Kineosporiaceae bacterium | reverse complement strand
CACCTCCCGCGCCTGCGCCCTGGCCTGCTGCGACGTCGTCGGCCCCGCACCTGCGCGGGCGCCGTCGCCCGCGCCGGTGTCCCCGCCGACCGCCGCGGCGGGCGGGGTCCAGACGAGCACCAGGGCGGTGAGTACCGCGGAAAGCGCCAGCCGAAGAGTCACCCTGGAGGTATCGGCCGACGGGGCGGGGCCCTGGATCGTCGCCCGACGGGCGATCGTTACCCTCCAGGGGTGGATCTCGCAGACGGGACGGCCGTCGCGCTCGCCGGGGTGGGCGCCGGAATGATCAACACCGTCGTGGGGTCCGGAACCTTGATCACCTTCCCGACGCTTCTGGCGCTCGGCTACCCGCCGGTGACCGCGAACGTGTCCAACAACATCGGGCTGGTGTTCGGCGGGATCAGCGGCACCTGGGGTTACCGGCGCGAGCTCGGCGGCCAGGGCCGGACACTGCGGCGGCTGGTGCCGATGTCGGCCCTGGGCTCGGTCGTCGGAGCGCTGGCGCTGCTCGCGCTGCCGGCTCGGGCCTTCGAGGCGATCGTCCCGGTGCTGATCGCGCTCTCGCTGGTGCTGGTGGTGCTGCAGCCCCGGATCGCGGCCGCCATGGCCCGCCGGCGCCGGCCCCGCCCCGAGGGGTCCGGCCACGTCGGGCCGGCTGCGACGATCGGCACCGGCCTGGCCGGGGTCTACGGCGGGTACTTCGGCGCCGCCCAGGGGGTGCTGCTGATCGGTCTGTTGGGCTCATTGCTGCCCGAGAGCCTGCAGCGGGTCAACGCCGCCAAGAACGTGCTCTCGAGCGTGGTCAACGCGGTGGCGGCGGTCACCTTCCTCGTGGTCCGGCCGTCGGCGGCGGAGCCGGTGGTGGTGGCCCTCATCGCCACGGGGTCGATCGTCGGCGGGCTGTTGGGCGCCCGGGTGGGACGCTGGCTGCCGGCGCCGGTGCTGCGCGGGGTGATCGTGGTGGTGGGCGTGGTCGCCATCCTCCGGTTGCTGGCGGGCTGAGGCCGTGTCGGCCACCCCGGCGCGAGGGCCCGCGCCGATCCCGGTCGCGGGTCCGGACGATCCGCGAACGGCCGACTACGTGCGGCTCACCGACGTCGCCCTGCGGCGGGTGCGCGACGTCGAGCGCGGCCTGTACCTGGCCGAGAGCGAGAAGGTGATCCGGCGTGCGCTCTCGGCGGGCCACCGACCGCGTTCGATGCTGCTGGCCGAGCGCTGGGTGGCGCCGTTGGCCGACCTGGTGGCGACGGTGCAGGCCGCGGGCGCCCCGGTGTACGCCGGTTCGGACGCCGTGCTGCGGGAGATCACCGGGTTTCACGTCCATCGCGGCGCCATCGCCTCGATGCACCGGCCGGTGCTGCCGGAGGTGCCGCGGCTGCTCGCCGGGGCGGGCCGGGTGCTCATCCTGGAGGACATCGTCGACCACACCAACGTGGGGGCCCTGTTCCGCTCGGCCGCAGGCATCGGGGCAGACGCCGTCCTGGTCACCCCGCGGTGCGCCGACCCGCTGTACCGGCGCTCGGTCCGGGTCTCGATGGGGACCGTCTTCCAGGTGCCGTGGGGGCGACTGGAGCGCTGGCCGGAAGACCTCGCCCTGGTGCGCGAGAACGGGTTCACGGTCGCGGCGCTGGCCCCGGCCGAAGGCGGCCTCACCCTCGACGAGCTCGCCGGGGACGCCCCGGACCGGCTCGCCCTGATCCTGGGAACCGAGGGGGACGGCCTCGGACCGGC
>CAYYCE010000740.1:0-1733 GCA_964469635.1 uncultured Kineosporiaceae bacterium | reverse complement strand
GTGCGAGTTGTGCCCGTCGACGCCCCAGGAGGCCAGCACCCGCTCGGTGAAGCCGTCCTCGCCGGGACGGCCCACGTGATACATCACCTGATTCGGCCGGTCGGTGACGATCGCAGTGCGGATCCTCGCCGCGACGTCCTCCAGCGCCTCGTCCCAGGAGGTCGGCTGCCAGCGTCCCTCGCCGCGCCCACCGACCCGCTTGAGCGGGGTCAGGATCCGGTCCGGGTCCGTGACCTGGTTGAGGGTCGCGGGCCCCTTGGCGCAGTTGCGACCGCGCGAACCGGGGTGTTCCGGGTTGCCCTCGAACTTGCTGACCTGCAACGTCTCCCGGTCGACATAGGCGAGCAGTCCGCACGCGGACTCGCAGTTGAAGCACGTCGTGGGCACCAGCATCGAGCGCTTCTCGACCCGCTCCGGCCACGACTTCGAGTCCAGCTCGACCCAGTCGTCCCAGCGTTCCTTGGGCGGGTGGGAGGCGAGGTGGACCCGGCTCGCGCCCGGGTAGAACGTCTCCCCGCGGGCCAGGGTCGCCTCGCGGGCCGCGCTGACCCGCCGTCCGAGGTCGTCCGGCACCCGGCCGGTCCCAGACGTGTTCTCACTCATGATGTTTCCTCCCTCACCGGACGGCCGTCAGGCCAGCGGGACCGACTGGCCGGCCTGGACGTAGGAGTGCTCGTGGGCCAGCAGCCCGAGCGCCGCGAGGACCCCCAGGACCGGGGCCGCCACGGCGAGCCAGGGGGCCGCCAGCGCCACGGCGACCCCGACGACCCCGACCCAGAAGAAGCCCCGGTAGCGCCCGCGGGTCATCGTGTGGGCGGCGAGCCGGGCGTGGGCGGTCGGGTGGGCCATGCTCACCTCACCCGCGACCAGCAGCAGGTGGACGGCGGCGGCACCGGCCAACACCCGGGCGAAGGGCTCCACGTCGAGCCCGCCGATCGCGGCCGCCGGCGTGAGCACGGCCGCACCGGCCAGCATCGCCTGGATCAGCAGGTGCGGCGGCAGCAGCGGGCTCTGCCACAGGTCGCGGGCCTTGGCCTGGGCGAACAGGTAGGCGGTGTACACGGCGGTCAGGGCGGCGAACACGGCACCGGGGACGGCGATCGCCCGGCGCAGGCCGTCGGAGCCGACGAGACCCGCCAGCAGGTGCAGGCCGAGCAGGGCGGCATAGAGGCTCAGGATGACCCCGCCGCGCACCAGCCACGACCGCCACTGCGGTTTGGTCAGCACGTAGATGAACCGTTTCGGGTGCTCCAGGTCGGCGACCAGGACGACGGCGGTCAGGGCGAGCATCACGGCGGCCAGGATCGGCGCCGTCCACACCCAGAAGGGCTCGCCCCAGCCGAGGGACCCGGTCAGCACCAGCAGCAGCGCCACCAGATAGGCGCCCGAGGCGATCGACTTGGTCCAGGTGTAGAGGCTGACCCGCCAGTCCCAGGGCGCGCGGTGGGCGACGTCGTAGCACAGGATGGCCGCGGCGCTGGAGTTCGGCGTCAGCGGATTGCCGCCGGGCACGATGTGCGCCCCGGCGGGTTTGTCGGCCCAGGCGAAGACGTCCCCGGACGGCGCGGCGGCCGCCAGTGGGTCCAGCGTCGCCGCGCTCGCTCCGCGGTAGAACACCTTCGGTCGGGTGCCCTTCTCGGGTCGGCGCACCGCCACCGGCGAGCGGCCCACGATCTCGTTCGCCGCGCCGTCCGGGTCGTCGCTCTCGGCGATCAGGATCGCCTGGGTCGGAC
>CAYYCE010000739.1:0-1736 GCA_964469635.1 uncultured Kineosporiaceae bacterium | reverse complement strand
GTGAGTAGCGGCGGCATGCCGCCCGCCGCCAGGACCATCGTGGGCACCGTGGTGACCAGCAGGGTCTCGATGATCCGCGGCTTGGTCAGGGCGATGTACGCCTTGATCGTCCCGACGAAGCCGGCGCTCGCGGGCCGGACGTCGAGATCGGGCTCCGCCACGCCGGCGGTGTTCGCACGTGAGCGGGGATCGACGGTCGTCACGGCGTCCTTGGCTGGTCTCTGGGTGGACTGCGATTCTCGCAGGGACGGGAGTGCAGGTGCCGACCACTCTACGCGCCCGGATCACCGGCTCGTCGCCGACCTTCCCGCCCCCGGCGACCGACGGCGTCCGGGCGGCGCCGGAAGGTCGGCGGTAGGCTCCGATCATGCCCACGCTCCGTCGACGCCGATCGCGGCCGACGGCTGGAGACGGCCTGGCCCGGTGATTCCTGCCGCGGCCGAGTCCCCCGTTCTCGAGAGGATCAGAGGACCTCTGTGACCACCGACACCGCGCTGGACCCCGCAACCCTGGACTGGACCGACCTCGACCGGCGCGCCGTGGACACGGCGCGGGCACTGGCCATGGACGCCGTGCAGAAGACCGGCAACGGGCACCCCGGCACCGCGATGAGCCTGGCGCCCGCGGCGTACCTGCTCTACCAGCGACTGATGCGCCATGACCCCACCGATCCCCGGTGGCCCGGCCGGGACCGGTTCGTGCTCTCCTGCGGCCACTCCAGCCTCACCCAGTACGTGCAGCTCCATCTGGCCGGGTACGGCCTGGAGCTGACCGACCTGGAGGCGCTGCGCACCTGGGGTTCGCTCACCCCCGGACACCCCGAGGTCGGCCACACCCCGGGCATCGAGATCACGACCGGGCCACTGGGATCGGGCCTGGCCAGCTCGGTCGGCATGGCCTTCTCGGCCCGCCGCGAGCGGGGCCTGTTCGACCCCGACGGCGCCCCCGGCGAGAGCGTGTTCGACCACACCGTCTGGGTGCTCGCCTCCGACGGCGACATCGAAGAGGGGGTGTCCAGCGAGGCCTCGCAGCTGGCGGGTCTGCAGCGACTGGGCAACCTCGTGGTGATCTACGACCAGAACCGCATCTCGATCGAGGACGACACCGCGGTCGCGCTCGACGAGGACACCGCGGCCCGCTACCGGGCCTACGGCTGGCACGTGCAGACCGTGGACTGGACCGCGGGCGTCGGGCCGGAGGCCGGCCGCGACGGCACCTACCACGAGGATGTCCCCGCGCTTCACGCCGCGCTGCTGGCCGCCCGGGCGGAGACCACACGGCCCTCGCTGATCGTGCTCAAGACGGTGATCGCCTGGCCCGCCCCCACCCTGATGAACACCGGCAAGTCCCACGGCTCGGCCCTGGGCGCGGCGGAGATCGCGGCCACCAAGCGGGCCATGGGCATGGATCCGGACGCCGCCTTCGCCGTGGCGTCCGACGTCCTGGCGCACACCCGGTCCGTCGCCGAACGGGGTGCCGCGGCCCGCGCGGACTGGCAGCAGCGGTTCGAGGCCTGGCGCGAGGGCGCCGGGGCGGAGCGCGTCGCACTGTTCGAGCGGATGCGCGAGCGGCGGCTGCCCGAGGGCTGGCAGGAATCCCTGCCCGACTTCGAGGCCGGCAAGGCCGTCGCCACCCGCAAGGCCTCCGGCGTCGTCCTGAACGCGATCAAGGACGTGCTGCCCGAGCTGTGGGGTGGTTCGGCGGACCTGGCGGAGAGCAACAACACCACCCTCGAG
>CAYYCE010000738.1:0-1739 GCA_964469635.1 uncultured Kineosporiaceae bacterium | reverse complement strand
GGTCCGCACCGGGACGAGCGGGGCGCGCCGGGCCTGGGCCTGGGCGTACCGGCTCTCGCTGGGCACCAGCGCCCACAGCCAGATGTAGAGCACCAGCCCGGTTCCGGTGAACAGGCCGGACAGTGCCAGGGCGATCCGCACCATGCGCACCGGCAGACCGAGATGCGCCGCCAGCCCGACGGCCACGCCCGCGATGATGCGACCCTCGCTCGGACGCACCAGCGGTGGCCGCGCGACGGCGGTCGGCGCCGGCACAGATGCCACCGCGGACGCCGGCGCCGACGCCGACGCGGACAGCGCCGGCGGCGGGGGGCTCCCCTGCTGCATGCTCACCGCTCCATCTTGGCCCCTACCCTCCCCCGGCGGCCTCAGGGATCACCCCTGAACCGACGAACCAGGGTCGGATCAGGGCAGGCCCCGATTCCCCTGGCGCCCCCGGCGGGTCCAGGGTTGGACCATGAGCACGCCGCCCGCCCCGCCCCCACTGCCACTGCAGGACCCGACGCCGTCCGATCCCTTCGACCGGATCCGGGCCCTGGGCATCGTGCGGCCCGACGAGGGCCGGTGGTTCGCCGGGGTGGCCGGCGGCCTCGCCCGTCGGTGGGGGTTCGACCCGATACTGGTCCGGGGCGGGTTCGTCGCGCTGACCCTGTTGGGCGTCGGCTCGCTCGTCTACGGCGCGGGTTGGCTGTTGCTGCCTCACCCGGACGGCCGGATCCATGCCCAGGAGATCACCCGCGGCCGGGTGACCGCCGGCCTCATCGGTTCCATCCTGCTGCTGGTCGGCGGGCTCTCCTCGCTGTGGGGCGGGAGCTGGGGCGGCCAGTGGTTCGGCTGGGACAGCGGCCCACTACCCCTGATCGTGATCGGAGCACTGATCTGGTGGCTGGTCCGGCGGCGCCGCTCCGAGAAGCTCCCCGATGCCGCCTCCGATCCCTCGTCAGCCTCACCGGGAGTGACCATGACGTCCGCGGCGACCACCTCCCCCACATCCGCGACCACCTCGGCGGCCACGGGCTCCTCGCCCACCAGCTACGAACCGCCGTCACCGTTCGCCCCCAGCTCCTCCGAGTACGCCGGCCCGCGGCCGCCGGCCGCGGGCCCACCCGGCACGGCGGTGCCGGTCCCGCCCGCCCCCGGCGGTCCCTCCGACCGGGAGGTCACCCGGCCGTACCGGCCGCTCACCATGATCGCGTTGGGGCTCGCCGTCCTCGTCGGCGTGATGGCGCACCTGCTCGGCTCCTCATGGCAGGCCGCCCTCGCCGCCGCCCTGGGGGTGATCGGGCTGGGGCTGGTCGCCGCCGGGCTGGCGGGACGCCGCGGCGGGTTCCTGGTGCCGGTGGCCGTCGCGCTCGCGATGGCCTCGACGGCCGCCGGAGTGAGCGCTCCGACGACGGCAGGCGAGGTCACCTGGCGCCCGGTCTCGGCCACGGCGACGCAGCCGGGGTACAGCCTGGGCGCCGGCCAGGCCCTGCTCGACCTGTCGGCCCCCGGACTGCTGACCGGAGCCACCACCGCAGACCCCCTGGAGCTGTCCGTCGACCTCGGCGCCGGCGAACTCACCGTCGTGGTCCCGCCCGGAACCGCCGCGACCGTGGACACGCACTTGGCCGCGGGCGAGGTCCGGGACGAGATCCGCGACCAGAGCTACAGCGGGCTGGGCCGCCAGCAGACGATCCGGCTCGGCTCCGGCGACCCGGTGCTGACGGTGAACGTCTCCATCGGGTTCGGCCAGGTGA
>CAYYCE010000737.1:0-1741 GCA_964469635.1 uncultured Kineosporiaceae bacterium | reverse complement strand
GGGAGCCGCCCGGTCCCCCTGCACCCCCGTGGAGCACCCGCGACTCAGCACCCCCGGGCCGGACGGCGCCGGGCCGCCAGGGCCTTGTGCCCGGCGTCCGCGGCCAACACCGCCGCCACGGCCAGCACCGCCACCGCCCAGCCGAGCGGGGACGGCGGCCCGCCGCCGAGCCGGTGGGCCACCACCGGGAGGAAGAGGAACCCGGCGAGCGCGAGGAGTTCGACGAGCACCGCCCACAGCAACAGGTCGTTGCCCCGCAGGCTCCACGCCCCCACCGGCCGGACCGCGCTGCGACACGCGAAGGCGTTGGCCAACTGCCCGAAAACGACTGCGGCGAAAGCGGTCCCGGACGCGGTCACCACCAGTGACCGGTCGGCCGGGGCAGCCCAGACCCAGCCCCCGGCCAGCAGCACCGCCAGGAACGCCGCCAGCTCGACGACGGCTTCGGCCGGTCCGAGCACGGCGAACACCCGGGTCAGCACCGACCGATCGATCAGCTCGATGCTCGGCGCCGGTCCTTCCAGCACCCGCTCGCTCGGCGGCTCGGCCCCCAGGGCCAGGGCGGGCAGCAGATCGGTGCCGATGTCGAGCGCCAGCACCTGCAGCACGGTCAGCGCCAGCGGGATCCGGCCCCCGGACAGCGCCCACACCGCGAACGGGGTCAACTCCGCCACGTTGTCGGTCAGGTGATAGGTCAGGAACCGCCGGACGTTGGCGTAGGTGGCCCGGCCCAGCGAGACAGCGGCCACGATGGTGGCGAATCGGTCGTCCAGCAGCACCAGATCGGCCGCCTCCCGGGCCACGTCGGTGCCGGAGGCGCCCATGGCCACCCCGACGTCCGCGGCCCGCAGCGCGGGACCGTCGTTGACCCCGTCCCCGGTCATCGCCACCACGTGGCCGCGGGCCTGCAGCGCCCGGGCGATCCGCAGCTTGTCCTCCGGGTCGACCCGGGCCACCACGACACCGTCGGCGTCCAGCAACTCGCCCAGCGCCGCGTCGTCCTCCGGCAGGTCCTCGCCGCGCAGGGCCACGCCGTCCGCGCCGGCCAATCCGACCTCCCGGGCGATCGCCAGGGCCGTGGCCGGGTGGTCGCCGGTGACCATGGCCACCCGGATCCCGGCGTGGCGGCAGGCGGCCAGGGCGGCCGCGACGTCACCCCGCGGGGGGTCCTCCAGCCCGACCAGCCCGAGCAGGTCCAGATCCCGCTCCACCTCCTCCGCGCCGGCCTCGGGGTCCCCCGCCCCGCTGCGGCGCGCCACGGCGATCACCCGGAGACCGGCCTGCGCCATCGCATCGTGCGCGGCGGCGGCGCCGGCCACGGCGAGGCAGCGCGGCAGGACGGAGTCCGCGGCCCCCTTGACGGCGACCTCCACGTCGGGCCCCGCACCGGGCCCGGCGCGGAGCACCACCGACATCCGGCGACGGTCCGGGTCGAACGGCAGCCGGCGACGCAGCGGCCGCGACGCCTCGTCGGCCTCCACGTCCAGGCCGGCCCGCAGCGCGAGCACGTGCAACGCGACCTCCATCGGGTCGCCCTGCGGCCGCCACCCGCCGTGCTGGCGCACCAGCCGCCCGGTCGAGCACCGGGTCGCCGCCAGGGCGAGGCACCGCACCGCCGCCGCGGCCTCGGCCGTCCCCACCAGGCGGCCGACGGGTGCCCAGCCGTCCCCGACCACCCGGACCTCGCCCTGCGGGGTCCAGACCCGCACGACGCTCATCTCGTTGCGGGTCAGCGTGCCGG
>CAYYCE010000736.1:0-1762 GCA_964469635.1 uncultured Kineosporiaceae bacterium | reverse complement strand
GGCCGCCGGATGCTGCGGCCCGTGGCGCCACCGTCCGACGGTATCGCCTTCCGTGGCGACGGGGGTATCGCCCCACACACGTTTCGTCTCGGGGCGCTCATGCCACGGACGCCCCGCTGGCCCGCCCGCACTCTGGTACCTTGGCACTCGGTATCGGGGGGCCTACCACCGCACCCTCGGAGTACGGACTGCGACGCTCGAACCACCCTGGAGTTGGGGCGGGAGCGCTAGGAGAGAGGCGACATGGAACGTCCCGGCATGGCAACGATCGACGGTGCCCGCACCGACCCACGAACCCGCGGATCGTCCGTGGCCTCCCGACGCGGCGCCCTCGTCGGCGCGCCGCACCCCAGGCGGCGATCCCGGCTCGTCCGTCTGGCCTTCGCTACGCTAGCGCTGGCCGTCCTGGCGCTCCCAGGAACCGCGGCCGCGCAGCCCGCGTGCACCACCACCCTCGACTATCTGACGCTCGCGGAGTTCAGAAGCGCCATGCAACCGGTCATCCAGGCGTTCGAGAAGCAGCATCCCGGCGTGTGCGTGAAGATGGAGGGCCACTCCTTCGGTGACCTGTTCCAGACCACGCAGGTCAGGTTGCGCGCCCACGACGCAGGCATCGACGTGCTGCTCGTCGACCAGCCGGTGGTGGCGGCCTACACGGCGCTCGGCTACCTGGCCCCCCTGGACGGGGCCTTCACAGGCCGGCAACTCGCGAACACCTGGGTCCGGCCCGCCCTCGACGCGGGCAGGGTGAGCGGTCACCTGATGGCGGCTCCGCAGGACAGCTCGATCCAATTGCTGTACTACAACCGTACCCTGTTCCGGAACGCCGGCGTGACCCCGCCGGCCGGCCTCGTGCCCGGCAAGACCGTGACGTACGCCGACGTCGCCGCGCTGGCGAGCGAGCAGCGCTGGACCTGGGAACAGGTGACGGCGGCCGCCCGTCGGCTCACCACCCGCGCCAACGGCTCGACCCGGGTGTGGGGCTTCACGTTCGGCCAGCCCGACGAGCTGTACCAGCTGCAGCCGCTGGGTCTGTCGCTGGGAGGAACCATCCTGAGCCCCGACGGCGCGACGGTCGACGGCTACCTCAACGGCCCGGCGTGGCTGAAGGCGGCCACCTGGTACGGCGACTTGTTCAACGCCTCCAAGGTGAGTCCCAAGGGCGTGCCCTACCCGCAGACCGCCGACCTGTTCGCCGAAGGCAAGGTCGCGCTCTACGCCGGCGGCGCATGGCAGCTCGGCAAGTTCGAGAGCTCCGGTATCGACTTCGGCATCGCGCCCTACCCGGCGTTCGCGGGCGGCACGGTCGCCACCCCGACCGGCGGCTGGTACCTGGGCGTGGCGGCGTACTCGAAGCACAAGGCGGAGGCGGCCGCCTTCATCCGCTTCCTGACCGCAGAAGAGGGGGCCTCGTTGTGGTTCACCTCGTACGGCCACTTCCCACCGCAACAGAGCGTGCTCGGCCTCATCGGCTCCGGCAACAGCTACACCGCCTTCCCCGACGACGCCTATCTGCTGGGGGTCTACCAGTCGCGCACCACGGCCGTGGTGCGCCCCAAGACTCCGGCCTACCTGCAACTCCACAACATCTTCGACAGCGCCTTCAGCGACATCCGCAACGGCGCGGACCCGAAGCAGGCGCTCGACGACGCCGTCCGTCAGATCGACCCCTACCTGAAGCGCTTCCAGTGAGGAGCGGAGGGGCGGGTGGCGGAAAGGCGGGCGGTGGCCGCAAGGACTGATCGGCAGCGCACCGGCCCCC
>CAYYCE010000735.1:0-1772 GCA_964469635.1 uncultured Kineosporiaceae bacterium | reverse complement strand
GCACCCCTGCGTCGGTCCGCCCGGCCACCGTCAGGCGGGGAGGCGCACAGCGCAGCACGGTGCCCAGCGCGGCCTCGAGCGTGCCCTGCACGGTACGCAGCCCGGGTTGGGCGGCCCAGCCCGCGAAGCCGGACCCGTCGTAGGACAGGTCGAGGCGCAGCCGCATGGTCACGGCGCTCACGCTACCGAGCGGCGGGCACTCCGTGCCGCGGGGGTAGGTTCGACGCGTGAACGCGCAACACGTGCGCACGCTCGCCGTCGACTGCGGCGGCGGAGGGATCAAGGCTTCGGTCCTGGATGCGCAGGGCACCATGCACGTGCCCACGATGCGCGTGCCCACCCCGTACCCGCTGCCGCCCGAGCGGCTCGTGGAGACCGTCGCCGCGATGGCCCGCGACCTGCCCCCGGCCGACCGTGGCACCGTGGGGATGCCGGGCATGCTGCGCCACGGCGTGGTCATCACGACGCCGCACTACGTCACCAGGTCCGGGCCTCGCACCAGGGTGCTTCCCGAGCTCGTGACGGCGTGGGCCGGCAAGGACATGGCCGCTGCGTTCGGAGAGGCGCTCGGCTACCCCGTGCTCGTGCTCAACGACGCCGAGGTGCACGGGGCGGGAGTGGTCTCCGGCAGCGGCCTGGAGCTGGTCCTGACGCTGGGCACGGGCCTGGGCAGCGCGCTGTTCGACGGCGGTGTGCTGGCCCCGCACCTCGAGCTCTCGCACGCGCCGATCCGTTGGGGCGTCACGTACGACATGTATCTGGGCGAGGTCGAACGTCGCCGGCTGGGCGACTCCGCGTGGTCACGCCGGGTACGTCGCGCGATCGACGGGCTACGGCCGGTCGTCCACTGGGACCGGCTGTACCTCGGCGGCGGCAACTCGCGGCGGATCCGGCCGCTGACCCTCGAGGCGCTCGGCGACGACGTCGTCGTGGTGCCGAACTCCGCCGGGATCGTCGGCGGCGTCCGGGCCTGGTCCCTGCGCCCCGGGAGCCTGTCGGGCTGAGGCGTCGACCTCGTCCAGGGCATCGAGCAGCACCCTCGTGAACGCCACCGGCCGCACCAGGCTCACCAGGTGCGTGGCCCCCGGAATCACCACCAGGCGGGCATCCGGGCCGGCCCGGCGCATCGCCCGCTCACCGATCCGGAAGTGGTCCCAGCGTCCGTTGACCAGCCACACGGGGCACCTGAGCCCGGCCAGGTCGGCGCGCGGGTCGGTCCGGCCCACCTCGGTGAGCGCGTCGACCATGACGTCGAGCGCGAACCCACCGGCCCCGAGGTCCGTGGCACCCGGCTCGGGCACGGCCCGCGCGACGGCGGTCCGGTTGAGCCAGGCCCCGTGGTCCGGCAGCGCGGCGATCAGCCGCGACAGGACGATCCAGCCACGGGTCAACGGGCCGCCGGGCCGCCCCGAGCAGGCTGCTGCGACGACACCGGCCACCCGTGCCGGCCGCCGGGCCGCCCACGCGAGAGCCAGGTAGCCGCCCAGCGACAGGCCGACGACCACGACCTTCGCCGAGGTGCCACCACACGCGGCGTCGGCCGCCGCATCGATCGCGCCGATCGCGCCGTCAAGGCTGAAGCGTTCGCCGCGCCGCGTGCCGTGCCCGGGCAGGTCCGGCGCGATGACCCGGCGGCCCGGGCCCAGCGCCTCGACCTGCGCGCGCCACATCGTGGCCGACGTCCGCAGACCGTGGACCAGCACGACCGGGGTAGGGCTCACCCCACCACGCTACGTCGCCGCACGCCGAGGGGCCCGGACCGTGTGGTCCGG
>CAYYCE010000734.1:0-1779 GCA_964469635.1 uncultured Kineosporiaceae bacterium | reverse complement strand
ACGTAGACGTATTCCACGTCCTCCAGCCCGCCGGCCTTGGCAACCTCGGGCATTACCTTTTTCTTCATCACGCGGCAGCCCGGGCACCAGTCGGCCCCCAGAAGCACGACCAGGGGGCGGCCGGTCTCGGAGTCGAGGTCGAAGCCGAGCAGCAGGTTCCGCAGGTCGGACAGTGCGCTGAGCGCCTGCTCGCGCGGTGGCGGTTGGACGTCCGGGACCGGCAGCGGGACCTCGAGGACCTCCTCCTCGCCGGTCGGTCCGGCGGCCGCGGCAGCCTCGTCGTCGACCGGGTCCAGGGCCAGCAGCGGCTGCCCCGCGTCGACCTGGTCCCCCTCGGCGACCAGCAGTTCGCGCACCCGGCCGCGGTGGGGCGCGGGGACGGCGGTCTCCATCTTCATGCTCTCGACCACCGCGACCGGGGCGCCGGCCGCCGCCTCCTCGCCCTCGGCGACCGGCAGGGCGACCACCAGGGCGGGGGCGGGCGAGCGCACCAGGCCGCCGGAGTCGCGGGTGATCCGGTGGACGGTGGCGTCCACCTCGATCAGGTGGCTGGTCTCGTGGCTGGCGGCGACTACGCGGTGGCTCGTGCCCTCGATCTCCAGCCGGCCCGCGTAGGAGCCCAGGCGCTCCAGGGCGGCGTCGACCTGGGTCCCGTCCAGACTCACCCGGTAGCGGTCCGGGCCGACCTGGGCGATCGCCAGGTCGTGGGTGCGTCCGCGCAGGGCGAGCTGGAACTGCCTGCCGGTCTCGTGGCGCGCCTGCGGGCGCCCGCCCCAGGCCGAGGCGAGGAACCGATTCCGCTCGGTGCGCTCGGCCTCCTGATAGGCCTCGATCCCGGCGGCCACCAGGGCGATCCCGGCGTGCCGGTGGTTGGTCAGCCCGCCCGCGGCGCGGCTCCGGTCGATCCAGCCGGTGTCGGCCGTGCCGTCGACCACCTCCGGGCGGGTGAGCAGGTCGAGGATGAAGGACTTGTTCGTGGTGCCGCCCTCGATGACGACGAGGGTGTCCTCGAGGGCCAGCCGCAACCGGGCCAGCGCCTGCTCCCGGGTGGCGCCGTGGGCGATCACCTTGGCGATCATGGAGTCGAAGTCGGCGGGAATCACGTCGCCCTCGGCGACGCCGGTGTCGATCCGCAGCCCGGGCCCGGTCGGCAGCCGCAGCAGGGCGATCCGTCCCGGTGCCGGGGCGAAGTCGCGGTCGGGGTCCTCGGCGTTGAGCCGGGCCTCGACGGCGTGCCCGCCCTCCTCCGGCCGCCCGCCGACCAGCTCGGGCAGCGATCGGCCCTCGGCGATGCCGAGCTGGAGCGCCACCAGGTCCAGCCCCGTGGTGAGCTCGGTGACCGGGTGCTCGACCTGCAGCCGGGTGTTGACCTCCAGGAAGGCGAACGTCCCGGCGCCCGGCTGGTAGAGGAACTCCGCTGTGCCGGCGCCCCGGTAGCCCACCTCGAGCGCCAGCCGGGCCGCCGACGACTTCAGAAGCTCCGCCTCGTCGGCGGTCAGCGCCACCGAGGACGACTCCTCGATCACCTTCTGGTTGCGCCGCTGGAGCGAGCAGTCCCGCACCCCCAGGCCCCATGCCGTCCCCTGCCCGTCGGCGATCAGCTGCACCTCGACGTGCCGGGCTCCCGTCACCAGGCTCTCGAGGAACACCACGGCGCTGCCGAAGGCGCGCAGTGCCTCGTCCCTGGTCCGCTCGAAGACCTCGGCCAGGTCGGCGTCCGAGG
This sequence comes from uncultured Kineosporiaceae bacterium, assembly GCA_964469635.1. Classification (GTDB taxonomy): domain Bacteria; phylum Actinomycetota; class Actinomycetes; order Actinomycetales; family Kineosporiaceae; genus JADJPO01. The sequence goes on along the minus strand of CAYYCE010000734.1, from coordinate 56 downwards.
TCACCACCCGGATCCCCCGCCCCCCGCCGCCGGCGGCCGCCTTGAGCATCAGCGGG
>CAYYCE010000733.1:0-1786 GCA_964469635.1 uncultured Kineosporiaceae bacterium | reverse complement strand
GACCAACGCCGGCGGGCTGTGCTGCGTCAAGTACGGCGTGACGCGGGACGCCGTCCTGGGCCTCGAGGTCGTGATGGCGGACGCGACGATCCTGCGTCTCGGGGGCAAGAACGTGAAGGACGTGGCCGGCTACGGCCTCATCCCGCTGCTGGTCGGGTCGCAGGGGACGCTCGCGCTGGTCACCGAGGCGACGCTGCGCCTGCTGCCGACACCGCCACCCCGGGCCACCCTGATCGCCTTCTTCGGGTCGCTGGAGGCCGCGGGCGACGCCGTCGCGGGGCTCACGGCGGCCGGCCTGCGCCCGGTGACCCTGGAGCTGATGGACCGCACGACGATCCGGGCCGTGGACGATGTCCACCGGCTCGGCCTGGACCGTGACGCCGCGGCGATGCTGCTGGTCGAGTCGGACCTGCCCCCGGGCGCGGCGGAGGCGGAGGTCGCGGCGGCGGTGCCCGTCTGCGAGGGGGCAGGCTCAACCAGCGTGTTCCAGGCCCAGGACGCGCAGGAGGCAGAGTGGCTGCGGCAGGGCCGGCGGCTTGCCTACCGGGCCCTGGAGGATCTCGGGGTGGCCCGGATGGAGGATGTCGGCGTCCCGAGGAGCCGGGTGCCCGCGCTGCTCCGCGAGATCGAGGTGATCGGGGAGCGCCACCAGCTGGTCATCGGCACCTTCGGCCACGCCGGGGACGGGAACCTGCACCCGACATTCGTGCTCGACCGCGCCGAGGGAGATGCGGCCGTGGTGCGGCTGGACGCGGCTCGGGCCGACCTGTACGAGGCCGCCCTGTCCCTGGGCGGCACGGTGACGGGCGAGCACGGGATCGGGGCGGCGCGTCGCGACTGGCTCGTCCGCCAGCGAGGCGAGGACGCGGTGGCGGTCATGCGCTCGATCAAGCACGCGCTGGACCCGCACAACCTGCTCAATCCCGGGCGGATGCTGGAGGCCTGAGCGGCACCGACGGGCCGGGATCACGAGGGCGGGCCCGCGGATCACCGGCCGTTCGGCCCGGGCCGTCGAGCCCCCGTCATGGACTGCACCGGCCCCCCGAAAACGGGGCCCCCGACCCTCCCGTGTGCCACCGCTCCGTCCCACGATCCCCGCAAGCACCACGGGAGCAACCATGAGCGACACACGGAGCGACACGCGCGTGCTCGTCGCGTTTGCCAGCCAGGCGGGCTCGACGGCCGGGATCGCGGCCACCATCGCCGGTGTGCTGCGTCGCTCGGGCCTGACCGTGGACTGCCGCGTCGCATCCGAGGTTGCGGATCCTTCCCCGTATGCGGCTGTCGTGCTTGGCAGCGGCGTGTTCGTGCCGCGCCGGCGGGCCGACGGCGGGGGGTTCCTGACGCGCCATGCGGCAGCGATCGAGGGCCGCCCGCTGTGGTTGTTCTCCGCTGGTCCGATCGGTCGCGGGCTGCAGGGTGTCGGCCCGGCTCCCGCGGCGCCCGGCGACTGCAGCGTCAGCGCCGTGGCCCGGTCCGTCGGTGCACGTGGGGCGGCCGTGTTCGGGCCGATCGGCCTGCCGGCCGACGCCGATTTCGTCGAGCAGATGGGGCCCGTCAACGTCCAGCGGGTGCGTGCCTGGGCGGCCGAGATCGCCGTGCAGCTGCGGGCGGAGCCGTCACCGACGACTCAGCCGCCAACGGTCGCGGCGGCAGATCGAGGTGCGGCCCGCCGTCGCCGGTGCGTCTCCATCGCGTCCTGATCGGGATCTCGCGGGCAGATCGCGTCGCCGCCGTGGGAGTGACACCCAAGGTGGCACGGGTGGCGTCCAGGATGCGCCCATGG
>CAYYCE010000732.1:0-1787 GCA_964469635.1 uncultured Kineosporiaceae bacterium | reverse complement strand
ACCCCCACCCCTCCGCATTTGCGCAGGTCAATGGCCTGTTGATCAAGGGTGGCGGGTGATGGATTCGAACCAACGTAGGCTGTGCCGACGGTTTACAGTGAGCCCCACAAACGCTCCTGACCAGCACGTTTGCCGTCGGCGAGGCTTCGTCCCCGCTGCTCCCCCACGGACAGTCGCCGGCCGCCGGTGATGGTTGGCAATGGCTAGACTGCGGCGCGGACTCCGGCGAGTCTCTTGCCGTGGCCGGCCGAGGGGCGATCGGGGCGACGGGGTTCTACTTGTCCGTTTCTGGAACTTCGTTTCATAGCGTTATCGATATAGTATGCAGTTGTGTCTCGGTCGGAGTACTGGTCGTCGGTGCTGTCGCTGGCCGATGAGCAGTGGGGTCTGGTGACCACGCGGCAGGTCGAGGCGATGGGTGTGGCGTGGTCGACGCTGGCTCGCCAGGTCCGCCGCGGTGTCCTGGAACGGGTGGCGCACGGTGTCTACCGGGTGCGGGGCGCCGGCGGCGTCGAGCACCTGGACCTTCGCGCCGCCTGGCTGCAGCTCCAACCAGCGGTTCCGGTGTGGGAACGCGGCCCCGACGGTGGTGTGGTCTCCCACCACTCGGCTGCCGCGCTGTACGGGATCGGACACCTGCCGGCCGACGTTCACGAGTTCACCCTCCCGACGCGGCGTCAGACCCGCAGGCCGGATGTGCGGCTGCACCGCGGAGTCCTTGCCGCGGCGGATTGGACGACGTGGAGCGGTCTGCCCGTGACGCGGCTGCACTGCATCGCCGGTGACCTGCTGCACGATCGGGAGGAACCGGAGGCTATCGGCCAGGTCCTCGCCGACGGACTACGCCAGGCAATCGAGGCTCCCGCGACGGTGGCCGCGGCGCTCGGGGCTCTCGCACACCGCTACGGGCTTCCCGACGGCGACGGTGTCGGGCTCCTGGATTGGCTCCTCGGCCTCGCCGACGACCCCGACCGCGAGAGTTGGGTGGAGGCGGCACGGGCCGTCCACGCCTCCCCCGCCACGGCGACCGGGAGCGCCCGGTGACCGCGCCCGAACGGCGCTACGCCACCCCGCAGGCCGCTCGCTCCGCTGTCACCGACCGGCTACGCCGCCACGCCACCGGCAGTCCGTGGCCGCTGGCTGACCTGCAACGCCAGTACGCCTACGACCAACTCGTCGAACGGCTCTACCGCATCGACGACGGTTGGGTCATCAAGGGCGCGACTGCTCTGCTGGCCCGCCGGGTTTCGGTCCGCCACACCCTCGACATCGACCTCTACCGGGCCGGGACCATCGCCGAGGTCGAGCACCTCGTCCGTAAGGCCGCCGCCCTCGACATCGCCGACTGGATGCGTTTCGAGATCGGCGCCTCGACCGCCATCCAGGCAGCCGGCGCCCACGCGGCCCGAGCGAAGGTCCGCTCTTTCCTCGGCACGAAGCTCTGGGCCACGTTTCAGATCGACATCGTCGCCGCCGGGATCCTCATGACCGGCCAACCCGACCTCGCCGCACCGCTGATCGCCCTCGACTACAGCGACACCCACGCTGCCCTGGAACGCCACCCGTGGCGGGTGTATCCCCTTGTCGACCACATCGCCGACAAGATCTGCGCCATCTTCGAACACCACCACGGACAAGCCTCCACCCGGGTCAAGGACCTCGTGGACCTGGTCGCCATCACCCAAACCAGCACCGTGCCCGCCGATGCCCAGGTCCGTGCCCTGACCACCGAGGCTTGGCGCCGGTCACGTCGGCGATCAGTTGGGCGCACCGCTCGACCGGCACGT
>CAYYCE010000731.1:0-1792 GCA_964469635.1 uncultured Kineosporiaceae bacterium | reverse complement strand
CGAGATGGCCGCAAGGTGATGGCTCTCACGGGCTGCTGAGAACCAGGCACAGCGGCCCGTGTCGTCGCCACGGGCGGTGGCTCAGCCGTTCCGCAGCTCGGTACGGAACGCCGCGACGTCTTCGAGGCGACGGCGGAGCGCACCCAGGAAGCGCGCACCCAGCTCGCCGTCCACCAGCCGATGGTCCGCAGACAGGGTCAGCTTCATGATCGTCCGGACGGCGAGCCCGTCACCGATCGCGACCGGGGTCGGCAGCGCGCTGGAAACGGCCAGGATCGCCGCCTCGCCCGGGTTGATGATCGCGCTGAACTCCTCGACCCCGAACATGCCCAGGTTGGACACGGTGAACGTGCCGCCGGTCATGTCGTCCGGTCCGAGCGTCCCCTCCCGAGCCGCGGTCGCCAGCGCGGCGGCGCGCTCGTGGACTGCCGGGACGGACAGTCGATCGGCGTCCCGGATGACCGGCACCACCAGGCCATCAGGGATGGACACCGCCAGGCCCAGGTGGACCCGGCTGCGGGGCCAGATCGAGGTGCCGTCCGTCCGCGAGTTCACGGCCGGGAACTCGGCCAGCGTCTGGGCGGTGGCGGCCAGCACGAAATCGGTCACGGTGAGGTTGGTACCCGCCTCCTTGAGCTCAGCTCGCAGGGCGACCAGCTTCGTCACGTCGGCCGCGAGGGTGACCGTGAAGTGCGGCGTCGTCTGCCAGCTGGCCGTCAGGCGCTCGGCGATGACCCGGCGCATCCGGCTCATCTGCCGCGGGGCCTCCTGGTCCTCGGCGCCCGGCACCCCCGCGGCCGGAGCCGCGGCTGCCGGACGAGCGGCCGGTGCTGCAGGGGCCGCTGCCGGTGCCTGGGCCGCCGCGGGGTCACGCGCCGCGATGGCGGCCTTGACGTCCTTCTCGACGATCCGCCCGCCGGGCCCTGAGCCCGCGATCCGGCGCGGGTCCAGCCCAGCCTCGGCCACCAGCCGGTTGGCACGCGGGCTGATGAGCAGGCGCCCGGCCGGGGCTGATGCGCCCGGTGCGTTCGTCGCTGCCGTCGGTGCGGGCGCCGATGGGGTCGTCGCCGGAGCTGCGGGTGCGGCCATCGCCGTCGCTGCTGAGGGAGCGGCTTCGGCAACTGCCGCCGGCGCGGCGGGCGGCTCAGCAGTCGCCGCGGGCGCCGGCTCGTCGGCGACCTCGGGCACGGCCTCGCCCTCGGCACCGAGCCAGGCGCACACACCGTTCACCGGCACGGTGGCGCCTTCGGGTGCCACCACCTTGAGCAGCACGCCGTCGGCGAACGCCTCGACGTCCATGTTCGACTTGTCGGTCTCGATCTCGAACAGGACGTCGCCGACCGCGACAGCGTCCCCTTCCTGCTTGTGCCAGGCAACGACCGTGCATTCCTCGGTCATCTGCCCCGGCTTGGGCATGCGTACGGCGTGAGCCATCGATCGTTCCTCAGCCAGTCGTGTTTGTCTCAGCCAAGCTCGAGCACCGCTCGCACCAGGTCGTCGGCCGTGGGCAGGAAGGCCGCCTCGAGGCCGGTCGCCTGGGGCGAGATCCCGTTGGCCGCACCGATCCGTCCCACCGGGGCATCGAGGTCGTCGAACGCCTCGAGCTGGATGCGGGCGATAACCTCGTTGACAAAGCTGCCGATCAGCACCGCCTGGCTGGCGACCACGCAGCGGCCGGTCTTGCGGACGGAGCGCAGGATCGTCTCCAGGTCCAGCGGCACGAGGCAGCGGATGTCGATGACCTCGGCATGGACGCCGTCCGCCTGCTCCAGCTGCTCGGCGGCCTTGAGCG
>CAYYCE010000730.1:0-1793 GCA_964469635.1 uncultured Kineosporiaceae bacterium | reverse complement strand
GTCGGGGTTCGCGGTGAGTCTCATGCCTCTGGGACACCGCGCCGGCCCCGGATGTGACATCCGGTCCGACGGGCCGGTCCCGGCGGTCTCCGTTGGTCGGGTTCAGCGCGGCGGATGCTGGGCCCCGCCGTCACCTGTCAGCCGGGCCTCGAACAGCGAGCGCGCGCCCGGCGAGCCGCGCAGCACGTCGAGCGCGAAGTCGGCGTGCCCGGCCGCGTAGCCGTTGCCGATCATCAGGGTGACGTCCGCAGCCAGGCCTTCGGCGCCCAGGGCGGCGGTGGCGAACGAGGTGGCCATCGAGAAGAAGACCACGGTGCCCAGGTCGGCCGTCGCCAGGATGGCGCCGTGCTCGCACCCGGGGACATCCACGCAGACGACGGTGACGTCGGCCGGCCCGCCCGCCGCGGCCACCGCCTCGGCCAGCGCCACCGGGTCGCGGGCGTCGGCGAGCGCCACGCCGTCCGCCAGGCCGGTCCCGGCCAGCAGATCGCGCTCACCGGGGACCGGCACCACCCCGATCGTCCGCGCGGCCCCGGCCCTGCGGGCCGCCGCCAGGGCCAGCGAGCCGCTCTTGCCCGCGCCGCCGATGACGGCGACCACCGGCGGGCGGCCCTGGGCGACATACTTCGCCACCACCCGGTGGGTCAGGGCGGGGGCGCCGCAGACGTCCATGACGGCCAGGGCGAGTTCGGTCGGCAGGTCCGGCGGCAGGTGGGCGGCGATGGAACGGCCGAAGAGGATGGCGTGCCCCTCGCACGGCACCTGCTCGCTGCGCCCGTCCCAGTCCGCGAGGCCGTCGGTGATCTCCAGTGGAGTGAGGGTGAGCGAGACCAGGGTCGCGATCCGGTCCCCGGGGGCCAGGCCGAGACGGGACTCGGGGCCCACCTCCGCCACGGTGCCCACGAGCATGCCGCCCGATCCGGTCACCGGGTTGTGCATCTTGCCGCGGGTGGCGACGATCCTGGCCACCTCGGACCGCACCGCCGCGCCGTCGCCGTCGTGGCGGTCCCACAACTGACGGAAGCTCGCGGCGTCCAGGTTCAGCCGTTCGACGCGGACCCTGACCTCGTCGGGGTGGATCCTCGGTGAGGCGTCCAGCCGCCAGGCGGCCTGCGGCAGCACTCCCTCGGGCTCCACGACCCGGTGCAGACCGACCGGGGAGGTGACCGATTGCGACCCCACGTTGTTCTCCGTTCTTCTCGTACAGAGGACAATTCTATTGTCTACGGCTCGATCAACAGCAAATCTTCCCGTACCGTGGATGCATGACTCAGACTGTCATCGGTCGGCGCACCCCGCACCGTGAAGCCGCCCCGGTCCGGACCGGGGCCGGCGACGTCACCGACCGGACGCGGTTGCAGCCCTATGTCTACCGTCGCGCCGAGCTCGCCGAGCCGGACTGGCGCCGGCTGCCGGGCTGGCGGGAGGTCACCCGCGAGCAGTGGCGCAGCGCCCAGTGGCAGCGCGCCCACTGCGTGAAGAACCTCCGCCAGTTGCGCGCCGTCCTCGGCGACCTGCTCGAGGAGGACTTCTATGCCGACCTCGAGCGCGACCAGGCCGAGCGGGCGACCATGTCGATGTTGATCACGCCGCAGATCCTCAACACGATGGTGCCCTCGACGCAGGCTCCGATGCCCGCGGCCGGCCCGGCGTTCACCGCGGCCCTGCGCGCCGACCCGGTGCGCCGCTACATGCTCCCGGTCCTGTCGGATCGCCACCCCGAGTGGCCCAGCCACCCGCTGGCGACCCGCGATTCCCTGCACGAGCACGACATGTGGGCGGCCGAGGGGCTG
>CAYYCE010000729.1:0-1794 GCA_964469635.1 uncultured Kineosporiaceae bacterium | reverse complement strand
TGATCATGGTCAACTGGGAGTTCTTCGACAACCAGACCCCGGCCTCGGCCGTGGAGCTGGTGGACCGCCTTCGGGCCGGCGAGCCCGTGCGGCCGACGCGTGGCTCCGATCAGGTGGTGGGCTTCAAGGAGACCTCGCGCGTGCTGGCGGGGTTCCTCGACTCCCACGCCGACGAGGGCCCGGGCGCTGGTGACCCGACCCTGGTGGGCCTGCGGCTGGCCGCCGAACGCGGCTGGGTGGCCCCCGGCGAGGCCGGTGCCGCGCCCGAGGCACCCGCGGCGCAAGCGCCCCGCGCGCGCAAGCGCACCCCCAAGCGTGAGGAGGCGTGATGGCGACCACCCTGACCCCTGTCCTGAGCAAGCACTGGGACGCGGAACGCTCCTGGACGCTGGACGCCTACCGGGCCACCGGCGGGTACGACGCGCTGCGCACCGCGGTGGGCATGGACCCGGCCGACCTGGTGACCATGGTCAAGGACTCCGGCCTGCGCGGTCGTGGCGGCGCGGGCTTCCCGACCGGCATGAAGTGGGGCTTCCTCCCGGCGCCGGACGGCGGTCCGCGTTACCTCGTGGTCAACGCCGACGAGTCCGAGCCGGGTACCTGCAAGGACATCCCTCTGATGCTCGCCAGCCCGCACCAGCTGGTCGAGGGCATCGCGATCACGGCGTTCGCGATCGGCTGCCACCACGCCTTCATCTACGTGCGTGGCGAGGTCGTGCACGTCTACCGCAGGCTGCTCCAGGCGGTCCAGGAGGCCTATGACGCCGGTCTGCTCGGCGCAGACGTGGCCGGATCGGGCTACCAGCTCGAGGTGACGGTGCACGCGGGCGCCGGTGCCTACATCTGCGGCGAGGAGACGGCGCTGCTCGACTCCCTGGAGGGGCGCCGCGGTCAGCCACGGCTCAAGCCGCCGTTCCCCGCGGTCGAGGGCCTGTACGCCCGACCGACGGTGGTCAACAACGTCGAGTCGATCGCCTCGGTACCGGCGATCGTGCGCTACGGCAGCGAGTGGTTCCGCTCGATGGGAACCGAGCGGTCGACCGGGTTCGGGCTGTTCTCGCTGTCCGGTCACGTGCGACACCCCGGCCAGTACGAGGCGCCGCTCGGCATCACGCTGCGCGAGCTGCTCGACATGGCCGGGGGCATCCGGGAGGGCCACGAGCTGAAGTTCTGGACCCCGGGCGGCTCGTCCACCCCGCTGTTCACCGCCGAGCACCTCGACGTGCCGCTGGACTACGAGTCGGTCGGCGCGGCCGGCTCGATGCTCGGTACGCGTGCGCTGCAGATCTTCGACGACTCGGTGTGCGTGGTGCGAGCCATCACGCGGTGGGCGGAGTTCTACAAGCACGAGTCGTGCGGGAAGTGCACGCCGTGCCGCGAGGGCACCTACTGGCTGACCCAGGTGCTGCAGCGGATCGAGTCCGGTCGCGGCACGGCCGAGGACCTCGACACCTTGCTCGACGTCTGCGACAACATCCTCGGCCGCGCGTTCTGCGCGCTCGGCGACGGCGCGACGTCGACCATCACCTCGGGCCTGAAGCTGTTCCGCGCCGAGTTCGAGGCGCACCTCAACGGTGCCGGCTGCCCGTTCGACCCGGCCGCAGCGGCCCTCGACACGTCACGTCCTGTGGGTCACGGGGCGGGAACGGTGGGAGCATGACGACCACGACGACCGGTGCGGCAAGCGCGGCCGGCGCCTCCGGGGCCGGCGTGCCCCAGGTGACGTTCACCATCGACGACCTCGAGGTGTCCGTCCCCAAGGGCACCTTGGTGATCCGCGCGGCCGAGCAGGTC
>CAYYCE010000728.1:0-1805 GCA_964469635.1 uncultured Kineosporiaceae bacterium | reverse complement strand
TGCGGACGCGCTCGGTGTCCGTGCGCACCACCAGGCCGTCGCGGCACGGCGTGGTGCACGACGCCGGGGTGCCCTTCGCGCCGTCCACCTCGACCAGGCACATCCGGCACGAGCCGAACGCGGCCAGCGAGTCCGTGGCGCACAGCCTGGGGATCTCGACCCCGGCGAGCGTGGCCGCGCGCAGCACCGACGTCCCCGGCGGCACCAGGACCCTGCGCCCGTCGACGATCACCGCGGCGGTGGCCTCACCGGGGACGGCGGGTGTGCCGTGATCGATGTCGTCCAACAGGCTCATGGCATCTCCTTCCAGAGCCGGACGGCGCTGCGCACCGGCATCGGTGTCAATCCGCCCATGGCGCACAGCGAACCGTCTGTCATCAGTTCGCAGAGGTCCTCGAGCAGCAACAGGCGGGCCTCGCGAACGACGCCGTCCGTGGCCGTTCCGAGGGCGTCGATCAGCTCGACCCCCCGGGTCGAGCCGATCCGGCACGGGGTGCACCTGCCGCACGACTCCACCGCGCAGAACTCCATCGCGAACCGCGCCTGAGCCAACGGGTCGACGGTGTCGTCGAAGACCACCACACCACCGTGGCCGATCATGCCGCCGGTCGCCGCCAGCGCCTCGTAGTCCATCGGGACGTCCAGGGCCTGCGGGCCGAGGTAGGCACCGAGCGGCCCGCCCACCTGGACGGCGCCCGCGGGCCGGCCCGAGGCCGTCCCCCCGCCCCAGAGGTTCACCAGGTCGGCGACCGAGACCCCGAACGCGGTCTCGACGATGCCGCCCCGGGCGACGTTGCCGGCGAGCTGGAACACCTGCGTGCCCCGCGAGCGTCCGGTGCCCAGTTCGGCGTAGGCGGCCGCGCCGTCGGCCAGGACCGCCGGCACGGTCGCCAGGGTGAGCAGGTTGTTCACCACGGTCGGCTGCCCGAACAGTCCCTCGACCGCGGGCAGCGGCGGTTTGGCGCGCACCTCGCCGCGCCGGCCCTCGATGCTGGCCAGCATCGAGGTCTCCTCCCCACAGATGTAGGCCCCGGCGCCGACCCGCACGGTGACGTCGAAACTCAGGTCCGAGCCGAGGATGCGCTCGCCCAGCCAGCCCTGGGCGTAGGCGATCTCGATCGCCCGGCGCATGGTCGCCACGGCCTCGGGGTACTCGGAGCGGGCGTAGACGAAGCCCTCCGTGGCCCCGACCGCGTACGCGGCGATGGCCATGCCCTCGAGGGTGGAGAACGGGTCGCCCTCCATCAGCATCCGGTCTGCGAAAGTGCCGCTGTCGCCCTCGTCGGCGTTGGCGCAGATGAACTTCGGCATCCCCGGCGACGGCGCGGCCTCGAGCACGGTCCGCCACTTCACGCCGGTGGGGAACCCGGCACCGCCACGGCCGCGCAGCCCCGAGGCGACCACCTCCTCGACGACCTCGGCCGGGGTCATGGCGAGCGCGCGGCGCAGGCCCGCCGTTCCGCCGTGGGCCAGGTAGTCCCGGGTCGACAGCGGTGCGACGGCACCGACCCGGGCGAACGTCACCCGCTGCTGGTCCCGCAGCGCCGGCAACTCCTCGGTGGGTCCGAGCGCCAGCGGGTGCTCGACCCCCGCCGGATCGGCGAGCAGGCCGGCCTCCAGCAACGGGGCGAGGTCGGACGGCGACACCGGGCCGAAGGCGTGACGGACGCCGTCCGCGCCGGCGACCTCGACCATCGGTTCGAGCCACAGCAGGCCTCGGGACCCGTTGCGCACCAGGGAGAGCCCGGCGGCCTCGGCGGGCGCGGCGAGCGCGGCGGCGACCTCGTCGGCGCCCACGGACACCG
>CAYYCE010000727.1:0-1809 GCA_964469635.1 uncultured Kineosporiaceae bacterium | reverse complement strand
TGGACACCACGTCCACCCGCCCCCGGCGCGTTGGGGCCCGCCGCGGGCTGACTCGAAAATGGGTCGGTGAGTGGGCAGGCCGAAGGCACCCGGCGTAGCCGGGTGTTCTGGGACCGGGTCAGGCGGTGGGTCGCAGGACGACGGTCTGCCCGGTGAGGTGCTCGAGTTGGCGGATCAGGTCGCGTTGGCGCCTGCGGGGGTTGGCCCGGGATTGGTGGTAGTCGGCGCCGAGGTCGTGGAAGCGGCTCTCGGGATCGGACAGCAGATGCCAGAGGAGGGTCAGGACCGAGTTGCCCACCGCGACCAGGGCTCGCTTCTTCCCGCGGCGGCGGGCCAGCCGCCGGTAGCGGTCCCCGAGGAAGGTGTTGGTGCGGGCCAGGCCGGCGACGATCTCCCCGAGGGTGGCCGCCAACCAGGGGTTGCCCTTGCCGGTGGAGCCGCCCTTCTTGGTGCCGGCGGACTGCCGTTCGATGGGCGCGAACTTCGCCCACGACACCAGGTGCGCGGCCGTGGGGAAGACGGTCATGTCCACGCCGATCTCGGCGATCAGCTCCTCGGCCGAACGCAGACCGACACCGGGGATCTCGTCGAGCCGCCGCACGGTCTCGGCGTAGGGCTCGCAGTGATGCGCGACGACAGTGTCCAGGGTGGCGATCTCGCCGGTGAGGGCATCGATGCGTCGCAGCATGGTGGCGCACAGCAACGCGTGATGGTCATCGAAGTTCCCCGTCAACGCGTCGTGGAGGCGAGCCAGTTTGGCCCGCATCGGGCCGCGGGCCATCTGTGCCAGGACGGCAGGGTTGCGCTCCCCGGCGACCATCGCCTCCAGCATCTGCCGCCCGGACACCCCGAGCAGGTCGGTGATGACCGAGTCCAGCTTGATCTGAGCGTCCTCGAGCACCTTCTCCAGGCGCGCCTTCTCCCGGGTGCGTTCGCGCACCAGAGTGCGCCGGTACCGGGTCAGGTCCCGCAGCCGGCGGATCGGCGCGGGATGGACCAGGCTGGGTCGACACATCCCGGCCTCGATGACCTTGGCCAACCACACCGCGTCCAGCTTGTCGGTCTTCGGGCGCCCAGGGACGTTCTTCACATGCCTGGCGTTGAGCAGCCAGCAGGTGAACCCCCGCGCCTCAAGCAGGTAGAACACCGGCTTCCAGTAGTCCGACGTCGCCTCCATCGCGACCAGCTCGACGCCCTGGCAACGAAGCCAGTCCGCCAGCTCGTGCAGGGCCCGGGTATCGGTGCTCAGCTCGCGGACCTGCTGTGCCCGCCGCCCCGCGATCGAGTCGTGCGGGACCCGCACACACGCGACCAGGGAGGCCTTGCCGATGTCGATCGCACAGACCCTCGCGACCACCGGCTCATCAACGATCACCGCCACCGCCACCACCTCCTGAAGACGACCACCGACGGTGGCCACCTGCAGGAGCGGTATCTAGGACGAGGCGGACTCGCGTGCTCGAAGCGACAGTTCAGGGCCCCTGAGGGTCACGCTCCCCGCGTCAGACTACTTGACGGCCTCAGGGACCAAGCAGCGCCGACGTCGGCAGGTGACCACCCCCATTTTCACGCGCGACAGGGCGTGCCGACAGGAACACCGGGGACTACTTGACACAGCCGAAGGGCTCGGTCGTGCCGCGCCCCGGTGGTCGCCCTGCCGACACGAGGGGTGAACGAGGGCCGCGCCGTCCAGTTGCCTTTGGCCGCTTGGCTACGCGTCGGCGGCGAGCAGCCCTATACTCACCGCATGGCACAGGGACGTGATCTTGCGAGCATCGGCCGAGAATGTCTGTCGGGGGCCGTGCGTTC
>CAYYCE010000726.1:0-1809 GCA_964469635.1 uncultured Kineosporiaceae bacterium | reverse complement strand
CACGTGCGATCACCCAGTACTCGGCGACGACCACCGCCGCGACCAGCAACACGAGGATCGTCAGCTCTCCCGCGGTCGGGAGGAACGACACGGTGGCCGGTGAGACGGCCAGGACGAGGTACCCGCAGACCACCACCAGCCCGGTGATGGCGCTGAGCCTGGCCGTGAGTCCCACCGGAGCCTCCTCACCCCGCGCATCCTCCATTTCGCCACGCCCAGGCACGACGACGAAATGGGTGTCGTCACCAATGGTCCCGCATCGAATCTGCGGCGAGGCTGACTACGGGAGACCGTGGTGTGGAGATCCCCCGGTGCGCCCACACGCCGGACCCCGAGGAGGTACCTGCCATGAGGTCCACGGAGAAGCCGATCACCACGGAGATGGTGTGGCGGGAGATCCAGCACCGGACCTTCGCGGTGCTGAGTTATGTCACGCCCAGAGGCCATCCGCGCGCCACTGGTGTCCTGTACGGCGTCGCCGACGGCGCGCTCTTCGTGGTGACCGCGGCGACGAGCTGGAAGTCGCGCCACATCACCGACGGTGGTGAGGTCGCGATCACGGTGCCGGTGCGACGCGGAGGGCTGCTCTCGCTGATGGCACCGATCCCACCGGCGACCATCTCCTTCCACGCCTGGGTCGTCCGTCATGCGCCGGGCGCGCTGCCGGTGGCGACGCTTCCGCCGCCGATGGTGAAGCAGCTGCCCCCGGACCGGCGTGACGACGTGTCCGTGCTGGAGCTGCACCCGTTCGGTGAGTTCCTCACCTACGGGATCGGGGTCCCGCTGCTGGCGATGCGCGATCCCGCGAAGTCGATCGAGCGCGTCACGAGCGCCCGTCCTGACAGGCTCGGGTCATCAGCGGGGCCATGATGCTTCGCGCCGCGTCGACCCAGCCTGGACGTCTGGCCGCGATCGGCGCCGGCGCAGCAACCTGCCTGCTGGCCGCGGGGGCCTTCGCCCTGGCCATCACCCTTGCTCCGGCCCGGTCCGGCCCGAACTGCCTCACCGACGACTGCGTCACCTACCCCTACACCGACGTCGCGGCGTACGTGCCCGAAGAGTACTGGTGGATGTTCCCCGCCGCCGTGCTCCCGCTGGCGTTCCTGGTCCTGCTGCTGTCCGTTCGCGCCGGCTCGGGCAGAGGCCACCAGGTCGGGGCAGACCTCGCGGTGCTGGTCACCGGGGCCGGGTTAACGGTGCTGGCGACGGCATACGCCATCCAGCTGATGGTGGTGCAGCCGAGCCTGGTCAAGGGCGAGTCCGACCAGCTGGTGCTGTGGTCGCAGTACAACCCGCACGGCCTGTTCATCGCGCTCGAGAGCGTCGGCTACTTCCTCCTGAGCATCGCCATGGTCGCCTCGGCGACCCTGTTCCCAGGCGCCGGTGGGACGCGCCGGGCGATCCGGTACGTCGCCCGCGGCTTCGGTCTGGCGGGTGTGCTCGGGTTGCCCGTGCTTGCGCTCGCGTTGCGTTCCGATCTGGAGTACCAGTACGAGGTGCTCGGGATCCTGGCTGTCTGGGGCGGGCTGATCGTCCTCGGCCTGTTGGTGACGATCCATCTGGTTCGCGGAGAGCCCCATGCCTGAGGCAACGCAGACCCGACCCGGGCGACTCGCCACCCCCGACCACCTCGCCGCGGCCTGCGGTGTGCTGGCGGGGGTCGGTGGGTTCGTTCACGGTGTCGGAGAGGTTGCCCAGGGCAGCGGCGCGACTGACGGAATCGTCATCGACTCCTGGACGGATGGGCGAATCGCGGAGAACCTGGGCGGAGAGCCGGCGATGACTCTGGTTCCCGATGTCGCGGTGACC
>CAYYCE010000725.1:0-1810 GCA_964469635.1 uncultured Kineosporiaceae bacterium | reverse complement strand
CACAAGCCGCCACCACTGCAGAGGTTAGGTGGCAGTGGTTATCGATGGGCCCTGCTCAGGGTCAGGCCTTGGCAAGGGTTGGGCAAAGACAACGCCAACCCGGCCGGGCGGGCGCGCACCCGGCCCGGGCGGGCGCGCACCCGGCCCGGGTATCTTGCCGCCATGGACCACGACACGACGACCGGGCCGGACCCGACGCGAGAGGGGTCCGTCCTCACCGTCGTGGGCCGCTGGGACTTCCACGTCACCGACCGCGAGGCGCTGCTCTCGGCGGGCCGTGCGGCATACCGGATGAACCAGCCGGGCGCCCCCGCGGACGAGGCCAGGGGGCGGGTCAGGACCGCCGAGGAGGCCACCCACGAGCTGCTGGAGGCCGGTGGGGTGGACGCCGTCTACGACGCCGAAGGGGTGGAGCCCGAGCGGGTGTTCACCGTTGCGCTCACCCACGACGAGGACGACGACGGCAGCTTCGAGGCGGACCCGTTCGCCATCGCCTACGAGGACGCCGACTGACGGGTGCGCGAGGATGGCGATGTGCGGAGCCGAGAGCAGCCGGACGCGATGGGCGCGTTGAGCGGCGGCGGCCCACTCGTGCTCGCTCTGGACCTGTCGACGACGGCGGCCAAGGCGGTGGTCCTCGACGACGAGGGAGCGGTCCTGGCCGAGGCGGCCGTCCCGCTGGAGACCGCCCAACCGCATCCCACGTGGCACGAACAGGATGCCCGGCAGTGGTGGGACGCAGCCCGGGTGGCGATCCGCGGAGCCGTCGGTCAGGTCGAGGCGGCCCAGGTGGGCGCCGTGTGCGTGACCCACCAGCGGGAGACCTTCGTCTGCGTCGATGCCGCGGGCGCACCGTTGCGCCCGGCGATCCTGTGGGTGGACGGCCGGGCCGGTGCCGAGATCGCCGAGCTCGGCACCGACGAGGTACACCGGGTCTCCGGGAAGCCACCGGACACCACCCCGGCGGTCTACAAGCTCGCGTGGCTGCGGCGGCACGAACCCGACGTCCTCGCCGTGGCGACCCGGGTCGGCGACGTCCAGGCCTACCTCGCGTGGCGGCTGACCGGCCGCTGGGCGACCAGCGTGGCCTCGGCGGACACGCTGGGGCTGCTGGACCTCGCACGGGGCCAGTGGTCGCCGATGCTGATGGACCTCGCGGGCGTGCGGGCCGACCAGCTGCCCGACCTGGTGCCGACGGGCCGCGAGATCGCGCCCCTGACGCCCGCGGTCTCCGCCGAGCTCGGGCTGCCGGGACCGGTGCCGCTGGTGGCGGGCCTCGGCGACGGCCAGTCGGCCGGGCTTGCGTTGCGGGCCGACCAGCCGGGCGTCGCCTACCTCAACCTCGGGACCTCGATGGTGCTCGGGGTGCGAGCCGACGACTTCACCGCCGACGCGTCGTTCCGGACGCTGGCCGGCATGGTCGACGGCACGTACACGCTGGAGACGGTGCTCAACTCCGCCGCGTACCTCGCGTCGTGGTGCCGACGAGAGCTGGGCGACCCGACCCAGGGTGGTCAGGAGTCGCTGGCGTGGTTCGAGGCCGCGGCCGGCGAGGTCCGGGCCGGCAGCGAGGGGCTGCTCACCCTGCCGTACTGGAACGCTGCCCAGACCCCGTACTGGGACCCGCACGCCAAGGGCGCCGTGATCGGCTGGCACGGCCGCCACACGAGGGCGCACCTGTACCGCTCGATCCTCGAGGGGGTCGCGCTGGAGCTGCGGCTGCACCTGGAGAAC
Organism: uncultured Kineosporiaceae bacterium; assembly: GCA_964469635.1. GTDB lineage: Bacteria > Actinomycetota > Actinomycetes > Actinomycetales > Kineosporiaceae > JADJPO01. The sequence continues at coordinate 76 of CAYYCE010000725.1, read as the reverse complement.
CTCGAGCGGACCACGGGCCGTCCGGTCGAGACCATCCGGGCCGTGGGCGGCGGTGCCCGCAGTGACCTGTGGATGC
>CAYYCE010000724.1:0-1812 GCA_964469635.1 uncultured Kineosporiaceae bacterium | reverse complement strand
CGGCAGGTCCTCGATCGCGCCGCCGCTCCACGCCGCGACCGGGACCCCGACCCGCTCGGCGAGCCGCTTGGCGCCGATCTTGTCCCCCAGGGCGCGCATCGCCCCGGGGCTCGGACCCACGAAGGCGACGCCGATCTGCTCGCACAGCTCGGCGAAGGCGGCGTCCTCGGCGACGAAACCCCAGCCCACCCACGCGGCGTCCGCCCCGGTCTCGGCCAGGGCCCGCGCCAGCACGGCGTGATCGAGGTACGGGCGGGCCGAGGCGGGCCCGAGGGCGTAGGCGTGGTCGGCCTCGCGGGCGAACATGGCCGTGCGCTCGCCGTCGGTGTGCAGCGCCACCGTCTCGATCGGCTCACCGGAGCGGACCGACAACTCCCGGACGGCGTGGATCAACCGCATGGCGGCCTCGCCCCGGTTGACGATGGCCACGCGGCGCAGCCGTCTCATCACTCACCCTCCGACTGGGACCTTCGCCCACGTCAGGGTAGGAGTGACTCGCCGGTAGCGACACCGTGGGCCGTTCAGTGAACCGGTCGGCGGGCCGGTCAGCGGGCGGATCCGGACTCCCCCGCGGCGGACCGACCGCCCTCGCCGGCCCGTTCCTCGCCGGCCCGTCGCTCGTGCTCGACCAGCACCTGCTCGAGGGCGAGCAGACGTTGGGCGGCGCGCCGCTCGGACTCGTACCCGGCGACGATCTTCATGATCAACGAGGCGCCCGCGGAACATCCCGCCGCCACCACCGCCCAGCGCTCGACCGCGGTCGTCGTGTCCAGGTCCCCCTCAGAGACCAGCCGGTACAGAACCGGGCCGGCGACCACCGTCGCCAGCCCGATTCCCGCGGTGATGGGGCGCATCAGGCCGGGTCGGCCGCCTCGAGCTGGGCACAGAGCAGGGCGGTCCAGGTCAGTCGGTCGATCGGGATGCCGTCGAGCCGGGTCACCGGGATGCCCAGCTGCAGCATGAGCGCCGGCGTCCCGCTCTCCGCGACGCCGTCCAGGGCCACCGCGGCGACCTCACCGAGGCTGAACAGCCAGCTCCCGGCCTGGTGCAGGCCCTGCCGGGCGTCCAGGACGACGATCACGGCGTCCGTGGCGATGCGGCCCAGGCTCTCCAGCACCTGCGAGGGGTCGCCGGTGCCGTCGGTCTCGATGGCCACGACGCAGCGCGGGTGGCGACCGATCAGGGCGGGGACGTCGACCGTCTCGTCGGCCGGGACCAGCACGACCGGCAGCGGGTCGTCGCCGTCGGCCAGGTCGACCGCCATCCGGTGGGCCTCCAACCGGACCAGTTCCGGGGCGCCCACCACCGCCACGGTCGCGGCGTCCGGGTCGAGGTCCACGGGCGGCAGCGGTTCCAGGGCACGCCACAGGTCGGCGTACCTGTCGCCGCCGCGCAGCCGCTCCGCCCACTCGGCGGGCACGCCGAGCGACAGCAGCAGCTCCCGGTCCGTGGCCAGTCGAGCGTCGGCGGCGTGCTCCGGCTCGGTCAGCGCGCCGGTGTCCTCGGCGGTCCAGAACTCGGCCGGCTCGGCCGCGAGGTTCAGGACCGGCTCCGACCGGTCCTCGGGCGCGGACGGGTCGGACGGCTGCGACGGCTCGGCCGGCGCAAGGTCGGGTCCGCTCTGCCGCGGGGTCGGGACCGAGGCGGCCGCGCCGTACATCCGCTCGGCCTCCTCGGCCATTCCGGCCGCGCCGAACGCGTCGTGGATGGCCTCCTGGGCCTGGCGGCGGATGGACTCGATCTCGTCGGGATCGAGCGGGGCGTAGCGCTCCGCGGCCGGCTCCGGCCCCCCCTCCGACGCGTACCCGGGGT
>CAYYCE010000723.1:0-1817 GCA_964469635.1 uncultured Kineosporiaceae bacterium | reverse complement strand
TTCCGCAGCCGCCGGAATGCCCTGTGTTCAGTGCCGCGAGCAGGTCCGTGACCTCGCCACCGCGGCACTCCCCCACCACCAGCCGGTCGGGGCGCATCCGCAACGCCTGGCGCACGAGCACGTCCAGACCGATCTCGCCCCGGCCCTCAACGTTGGCGTGGCGAGCCTCCATCCTCACCACGTGGGGGTGGCGGGGACGCAGTTCGCCGACGTCCTCGACCAACACGATGCGCTCGGTCGCCGACACCGACGAGAGCAGCGCCGACAGCAGCGTGGTCTTGCCCGCGCCGGTCCCTCCCGTGACCAGATACGCCGCTCGCGAGGCCACCACCGCGTCCAGGACCGGACGCCAGGACGGCGGCACACTGCCTGCGCGGACCAGGGCATCGAGGTCACCCGGCCCGCCGCGCAGCATCCGCAGGCTGATGTGGGTGCCCTCCGGGCTGACCGGAGGGATCACCGCGTGCAACCGGACGCCCCCCGGGAGCCGGGCGTCGACCCAGGGCAGGCTCTCGTCGAGGCGACGGCCGGCCAGTGCCGCCAGTCGAACGGCGAGCGCCCGCGCCTGCTCCTCGCCCTCGAGCAGCGAGGGCACCTGTGCCAGCCCCCGCCCGCGGTCCACCCACACCCGCCCGCCGCCGTTGACCAGAACGTCGCTCACCTGCGGATCGTCCGCCAACGCCTGCAACGGCCCCAGCCCGCGGGTGTGGTCCCGGAAGGCGTGCACCTCGGCCCGGAGATCCTGAGCCCCCAGGACCCGGCCGTGCCCCACACTCACCGCGTGCACGCCGTCGGTCAGCGCCCCGCTGCCGACGTCCCCGTCCTGAGCGGTGGCCAGGCGGGCCCGCAGCGGGGCCAGCCATGCCGGCGGCGGACGGTGATCGGTCGCCATCTCACGCCGCCCGCAGATCGGACACCAGACCACGGCACAGCCGTGCCAGCGGTCCCCGAGGTCGCAGCGGCGGAGCCAGACCGCGGTCGAGAGCGGCCGCCAGACCCGGTTCGGGACGCACCTGTCCGGCCAGTGGCAGCACCAGGGCGTCGGCCACCGCCTCGGCGCTCAACCCGGTCGGCGCCGGCCCCCGGACCACGAGTCTGATCCGACCGCACAGCGGCTCCAGGACGTCCAGCAAACGGCCCGCGGCCGCTGTGGCCCGCACCTCCGCCGGGACGACGAGCAGCAGCTCCGTCGTCGCCTGCACCACATGCCTGGCGGCGGGTTCCTCCAGGTTTCGGGCCAGATCCACGACCACCAGGCCGCTCTCGCGGCGCGCGGCGTCCAGGACGGCCGTAACGGCCTCGACACCGACCCGCGCGAGCCCCTGACGGCTCCAGGTCACCAGGCGCACGCCGTAGGCCTGCGGGAGACCCGTGGTCAGCAGACCCGGCTGCAACCGCCCCCGGGCGGAGGCGAGATCGTCCCACCGCAGGCCCGGGAGGTCCTCGGCCCCGAGCGGCAGGTCCAGGCCGCCGCCCAGCGGATCGAGGTCGACCAGGGTCGGGGACATCCCCCGCTCGGCGGCGGTCACCGACAGTGCGGTCGCCAGGGTGCTCGCGCCCGCGCCGCCGCGCCCCCCGACCACCGCCACCAGGTGGGCCGCCGGGCCGGAACCGGCGAGGTCGAGCAGCCGATCGAGCAGCCAGGCCTCGGCATCGGGCAACACGGCCACGTCCTCGGCCCCGAGGGCGAGGGCGTGCTGCCAGACGGCGGCCGGGACCGCGCCGTGGGCGAGAACCACCCCCGGCCCACCGGCAGAGGCTCGCCGGCGGTGGGCCGCGACGGCATCGGCACCCAGCAGCAGGACGCCCTCACCGCC
>CAYYCE010000722.1:0-1836 GCA_964469635.1 uncultured Kineosporiaceae bacterium | reverse complement strand
CCTCGTGTGCACCCAGCAGAAGGGACGACGATGACGACCACCTCACTCGAGGGCAGGACCATGATCGTGACCGGGGGCAGCTCGGGGATCGGCGCAGCGATCGCCACCGCCGCGGCGGCCGCCGGCGCCAACGTGGTGATCGACTACGTCGGCGCGGCCGATGCCGCTCAGGCGCTCGTCGCGACGCTCGCGGGCGACGGGCACGACGCGCTCGCGGTCGAGGCGGACGTCGCCGTGGTGACCGATCTCGAGAGACTCGTCGCGGCGGCCGTCGAGAGGTTCGGCCGGCTGGACGTGATGGTCAACAACGCTGGGGTCGAGACCCGGCACTCGGTGCTGGACACCACCGAGCACGAGTACGACACCGTGCTCGGGATCAACCTCAAGGGCGCCTACTTCGGGACCCAGCTCGCCGCCCGCCAGTTCATCGCCCAGGGCACGCCCGGAGTGGTGATCAACACCTCGTCGGTGCACGAGGACTGGCCGATGCCCGGCAACGCCGCCTACTGCGTGTCCAAGGGCGGCATGCGGATGCTCACCCGGACCGCGGGGGTCGAGCTCGGACCCCACGGGGTCCGGGTGGTCGGTGTGGCACCCGGCGCGGTCGACACCCCGATCAACGCGAGCACCGAGGCCGATCCGGCCAAGGTCAGGGCGCTGGACGACGCGATCCCCCTCGGGCACGTCGCCGAGCCGGACGAGATCGGTGCGGTGGTGGCCTTCCTCGCCTCCGACGCGGCCCGGTACATCACGGCGACCACGGTCGTCGTCGACGGCGGTCTGATGCAGTCGAGCCTGGGGCTGTGACCGACCGGCACAGCGACGGCGCGACCCGCGAGGGACTGAGGGTCCTCGGCGCGGAGGCGGTGGCGACCGCCCTGCTCATGGTCGGCGGCCTGACGGCCGTGATCCTGGTGGTCTCACCGACCGGGCCGCTGGCCGGCCTCGACCTGCCCGACTGGGCACGCCGGTTCGTCGCCGGCGGGCTGTTCGGCCTGTCCGGCACCGCGGCGAGCCTGTCCCGATGGGGGCGGCTGTCCGGTGCGCACCTCAACCCGGCAGTCACGCTCGCGTTCCGGATCGAGGGCACGATCTCCACGGCCCGGGCCGCCGGGTACGTCCTGGCCCAGCTGACCGGTGCTCTGGTCGGATCCGCCGTGGTGCGCCTGTGGGGGCCGTGGGGGCGAGGCGTGAGCTGGGGCACGACGGTTCCCAGGGCCGGCCTGGCCGGGTGGCAGGCGGCCGGGCTCGAGGCCGGCGTCACCCTCGTGCTGATCGTGCTCGTGCTCTCGCTCGTCGCGCGACCGAGTCTGCGTCACCTGACGCCATGGACGATGGGACCGTTGTATGCGGTGCTGGTGGCGCTCGAGGCCCCGCTGACCGGCACGAGCAGCAACCCGGCGCGCAGCTTCGGGCCGGCCGTGGTGACCGGGACCTGGACCGAGGCGTGGGTCTACTGGGTGGGTCCGGCCGTGGGCGCCCTGGTCGGCGTCGGCCTGCTGCACCTGGTCACGCGACGCCGGGCGGCCGAGGCGCGGCTGGTCTACGACCGACTCATCGAGAAGCTCGAGGAGACGGCCACCCAGGTGCCGGCGGAGGTCTCACGGGAGGTCCGCCGACTCGGGCGCCGAAGCGGACCTACGGTGTCGTAGGGTTTGAACCTACGCGACCGTAGGTTGCGGTTCTCCCACGAGCCCGAGGAGGTGTGATGGCAGCGGATGTCATCGGGGCCCCCAAGCCCAAGCTGCGCGGCTGGATCCACGCGGGTATGGCGCCACTTGCCGTGGTCGGCGCCATCGTGCTGGTGTCGCTGGCCCCCACCACCACCGGCAAGGT
>CAYYCE010000721.1:0-1840 GCA_964469635.1 uncultured Kineosporiaceae bacterium | reverse complement strand
CACCAGCCACTCTCAACCATGCGGTTGCAGGCGCGGTCGGGCCCTCTCCGGGTGCAGGGGCCTGCAACGCTCGTCGGCGAAGGTGAGTGGTTTCGCGGTGATGGCTGCAGTCATGATGGTGCCCTCACCAACTGGTCGATGGGTGCGAGAAGGCGTCTCGGTGCGCGCCAGCCCAGTGCGCTTGCTGCGCGCCGGCTTGCCGGTTGCCGCGGCGATGCCGCCAGTGGGTTGGGAGTTGAACGGCTCTTGGCCCGAGCACGACACCTCGACTACGGCGTGCGCCAACTCGGTCGGCATGCCGTAGGACACCAACTGGGAGGTCACGTCCGTCGGGTCCGCTTCCCTGCAGCCCAAGCTGATGCCCAGGACCCCGCCGAGGACGGTGACCTGGCCCGGCGGGCTCAGAGGGTCCGGGCCGGTGAGTTCGTAGATCAAGTGGTCACCAGGGCCGTCCACCACGCACCACGTCAGCACTGTCGACGAACCACAACACCCATCCGCTACGCACCCGTGGGGTGACCCCGAACTCCGCGACCCACAGACCCCGGCGGCGCTCAGATTGGGACGACTGGTGGTGGCCGGTCGGGGTGTCGTGGTGGTTCGCAGCGGGGGTCGGTCCTGGGTGGGTCGAGCAGCTCGGGGTTGGCGGAGGTCTCGGCAGGATCCTTGGTGTGCGCCCGCAGGATCCGCTGGCGCCATGTCTGGAGCCGTTGCTGCAGCGCCTGCAGCTGCCCGGGGGTGACGCCGTACTCAGCGAGCGTCGTGGGCCGCAGCTCGGCAAGGTGGCCGAGCTCTTCGGCGAAGATGACCGGGTCGAACCCTGGGTCGTGTTCGGCGGCGAGCTGGAGGATCTGGGCGTCGCCGAAGGGTCCGTTTGCCGGATGGTGTCCACGTCGAGGTAGTCGCGGGCGGCGGCCCGGCTGTACAGGGCGCCGATCTTGTTTGGCGATCGCGTCCTCGAGGGCCAGGACCGGTCCGACCTCGAGCCAGACCGAGTCGTGGGCTCGCCAGTCGACGCCGAGGTCGACCTCGAACTGGTAGCCGTCGCCCGCGGTGACCGCCAGGCGGCGAACTGCGCGGCGCTCCTGGCCAGCACGGCCTGGAAGCCGTGGTCGGTCAGGGTGGTGATGGCCCGCTGCACTGTGGCCGCGAACCGTTCGATGCCGGTGTCGTTGGTGAACAGGTCGATGTCCTGAGTCGCCCTGAGGATCACACCGTGTTCGCGGATGGCGCCCGATCCGGCCAACGCGAAGGCGTCGCCGCCGATCGCGGTCAGGATGAGCGCCGGCGCGGCGCGCTGCTGCTCCAGCGCGGATGGCATCGCTACCCGGCGGTGAGCTCGGGGAACCGGGTCTGCCACAGGTCGCGGCAGCGTCTCGGCAGACGAAGCTGCGGCCACACCCGCCGCAGCAGGTCGGCGTTGAGAAGCTCCTCCTGCTGCCGTGCGCTGCCCTAGGGACGACGCTCTCATAGGCCTTCTTCACCCCGTCGGGGGTGGACAGGTCGGTGGTGGCGTCGGGACCTCAGTAGACCGAGACGGGCAGGGTCAGCACACCCTCGGCCGGGCCGGCGAGGGCGGCCCGGCTGGAGGGGGTGTCGTAGGGGATGACGTCGCGGTAGAGCACACGAGTGGCCATCGGTTGATCCCTCCTCCCTGTGGTTGCTCGGCCTGTCCGTCAAGGGTAGCCAACCAGCCCCGCACCACGAGGATGCACCAGCCGCGCCACGACCGAACGCTCCCTTTCCGGCCACACCTCGGCGCCCCAGATGCGCGCGTCCGAGTAGCCGACACAACGGCGGGCCAGCTGCGGTCCCCCCTCCATGACTACGTCGACAGGCG
>CAYYCE010000720.1:0-1847 GCA_964469635.1 uncultured Kineosporiaceae bacterium | reverse complement strand
ACCGCACCCGGGGAGCATCTCATCCCGAGCGGGTGTCGGTGGCGGCGGGCAGGATGACCTCGTGCTCGAGGCGTTCTCCCCTGCCACCCGGGACTGGTTCACCGGGGCCTTCCGCGAGCCCACGGCCGCCCAGACGGGCACCTGGCGCGCCGTTGCCGCCGGCGAACACGCCCTGGTCGTGGCGCCCACGGGGTCCGGCAAGACACTGGCCGCGTTCCTGTGGGCCCTGGACCGGATCGCCACGGCCCCCGTCCCCGTCGACCGCGCCCGGCGGTGCCGGGTGCTGTACATCTCACCGCTCAAGGCCCTGGCGGTCGACGTCGAGCGCAACCTGCGTGCACCGCTCACCGGGATCAGGCAGGCCGCCACCCGGCTCGGCCTGCCCGTGCCCGACGTCCGCGTGGCCGTCCGCTCGGGAGACACCCCGGCCGAGGAGCGCCGCTCCTTCAGCCGGACCCCGCCGGACGTATTGATCACCACCCCGGAGTCGCTGTTCCTACTACTCACCTCCCAGGCGCGGACGGCGCTGTCCGGGGTCGAGACGGTGATCATCGACGAGGTCCACGCCGTCGCGGCCACCAAACGCGGAGCCCACCTGGTGCTCAGCCTGGAACGGCTCGACACGCTCACCGAGACCCCCGCCCAACGGGTCGGCCTCAGCGCCACCGTGCGTCCGGTGGCGGAGGTGGCGCGGTGGCTGACGGGCTCCGGCGGACGGCGCGTCGAGGTCGTGCAGCCGCCGTCCGCGAAGGTCTTCGACCTCTCGGTGGTGGTGCCGGTCCCGGACCTGGCCGACCTGGACGCCGCGGCGCCGCCCGGGGCGCCGCCGCCGGGCCGGGCGGCCGAACCCGACCCGGGGATCGGGCAGGGCACCCCCCGGAGCCCGTCGATCTGGCCGCACGTCGAGGAGCGGGTCGTCGACCTGGTCGCCGGTCACCACTCCACCCTGGTGTTCGCCAACTCCCGGCGGCTGGCCGAGCGGCTGACGGCGCGGCTCAACGAGGTGTGGACCGAACGTCTGGGCGAACAGGTCGCCGACACCGGTGGGGCACCGGCGGCCATGATGGGCCAGTCGGGGTCCTCCGGGGGAACCCCCGCCGTGTTGGCCCGGGCCCATCACGGCTCGGTCAGCAAGGAGCAGCGGGCGATCATCGAGGGTGAACTCAAGGCCGGACGGCTGCCTGCGGTGGTCGCGACCTCCAGCCTCGAGTTGGGGATCGACATGGGAGCCGTCGACCTCGTGGTCCAGGTGGAGTCGCCGCCCAGCGTGGCCAGCGGGCTGCAACGGGTCGGCCGGGCCGGTCACCAGGTGGGGGCGGTCTCGCGGGGTGTGCTGTTCCCCAAGTACCGGGCCGATCTGGTGCAGACGGCCGTCGTCGTGGAGCGGATGCGCTCCGGGGCGATCGAGGAACTGCGGATCCCGGCGAATCCCCTCGACGTCCTGGCCCAGCAGATCGTGGCGATGCTCGCCATGGACCCCTGGAGCGTCGACGACCTCGAGACCCTGGTCCGCCGGGCCGCGCCGTTCGCCACCCTCACCCGCGGCGTGCTCGAGGCGGTGCTCGACATGCTATCGGGGCGCTACCCCAGCGATGAGTTCGCCGAGCTCCGCCCACGGATCGTCTGGGACCGGATCACCGGCGTGCTCACCGGCCGTCCGGGAGCCCAGCGGCTGGCCGTGACCAGCGGCGGCACGATCCCCGACCGGGGGCTGTTCGGGGTCTTCCTGGCGGGTGAGAGCGGCGGCGGCAGACGCGTCGGCGAACTCGACGAGGAGATGGTCTACGAGTCCCGGGTGGGCGACGTCTTCACCCTGGGGTCGACCTCGTGGCGGATCGAGGAGATCA
>CAYYCE010000719.1:0-1855 GCA_964469635.1 uncultured Kineosporiaceae bacterium | reverse complement strand
GGTGTGCTCCGACCTGATCACGGGCGGATAGGCAACCCCGCCGCGCCGGTAGCCGTCGAGCCATCGCCGCGCCGTGCCCGAGGACAGCCCCAGGTGCAGGTCCACGTCCGCCATGACATAGACCCGTCTGTCCAAGACCGTAACCTCACCCACGCGGTCATCGTCGCACACGCCGCCGACAGCACCCGGGAACCTGAGCTTGCTCCTGAACGCCGACGCGGGATGTGAGCGGGAACCACAGGGGCAGCGAACGACTGGACGAGGTCCGGCCATCCTCCAGTCCTCCACGACTATCGAGGGTGGTCCGCGGCGAGAACGCGGCGACGGAGATCAACACGGCGCATCGGCCCTGGTCAGGGCAGTTTCTGGGCCGCTCTGCAAAGCCGTCGGCACAGCCTGGGTTGGTTCGAATCCATCACCCGCCACCCTTGATCAACAAACCCTTGAGCTGCGCAAACGCGTAGGGGTGGGGGTATGGGACTAGATCGCTACGGCCAACGGTGCAGGTCACCGCACCTTCCCGGTCCTCCGACGCTCCGTGGTCGCCTTCGTGGCCATGACCGCAGGGCGACCGATGGCGTGCGTCCGTTTGCGTGGCGATCGCGTCTGAGCCGCCGGGAAGGCTCGGGTTCCGAGTTGTCACCGGGGGTGGAGCAAGCTGGTGGCGAGTTGTCGTAGGGACTCCAGCGTCGGTGGGGGGTCGCCGATCACGCGCCGGTAGATGATGCTGCCGGCGATGGCGTCGACGACGGCCTCCGGCGCGAGATCGGTGGCGAAGGTTCCGTCGGCGACGCCGCGGCCGATCAGTTCGATCCCGAGTTCGCGTGGTGGGTCGATGAACCGGCGGCGGTACTCAGCGGCCACGTCCGGGGAGGCGAGCAGGTCCAGCCCGATGGCCGGTAGCGCCCACCCGACCGGGTTGCCGACCAGGGATTCGTAGATGCCGGTGAGCAGGGTTTCCAGGTCGGCCGCGGTGTCGCCGGTGGGGCGGAGGTCCCGGTGCCCGAGGGCGTGGTCAACGGTGTCGAGGACGAGCATCGCCAGCGACGGCCAGCGGCGGTACATCGTGGTCTTCGCCACGCCGGAGGCTCGCGCCACATCGTCGATGCGTAGCCCGGCGTAGCCCTTGGCGACCAGCAGGCTCAACGTGGCCGAGCGGACTCGGTGCTCGACCTCGGGGTTCCTGGGTCGTCCGGCTGGGGTGCCTGGCGACGTGTCCCGCGCAGCGTTCATGGGCCCCTCTTGTGCCGCAGAACCGATATCGCTACGGTCAGGAGCATATTAATCGCTACCGTCGGTAGCGGAAGAAGGGGGGTCTCCGATGCCCAGGAAGGCCGCGGTGGGTGCGGGTCTGTTCGCGGCCTGGGCGCTGCACGACCTGGAGGAACTGTCCACGATGCAGGCCACGTCGCGGCAGGTGGCGGCCTGGGCCCCGGCATGGCTGCCCGTCCCCGGGGACGTGCGGGCGGGCGGGTACTCCCGGGCGCACGTCCGGACCGCGGTCGCGGTGATGGCCGTGGTGATGGCCGCGGCGGCGGCGGACGGCGTCCGCAGCGAGGGCCGCTCGCCGTTCTTCCGAATCGCGTTGCAGGGGTTCGGCTGGCACGGGGTGGGGCACCTGGCTATCTCGGTGGTGGCGCGGCGCTACGTCAGCGGCGTGGCGACGGCGCCGGTCGTGGTGATCCCGTACTGGCTCTGGGCGCGCCGCGAGCTGGCTCGGTCCGGCGCCCCGCTGGAGTCCTCCGGGCTGGCATCGGTGCTGGCTCTGCCACCCATCCTGCTCGGTTCCCACGCCGTGGCCCGCGCCCTCACCCGGGGTCGGCGATGACCGGCGAGAGCCAGGCCGCACAGCTTC
>CAYYCE010000718.1:0-1855 GCA_964469635.1 uncultured Kineosporiaceae bacterium | reverse complement strand
ACGCATAGCGGCAGGGTAGGGCCCGACCGGCGGCGGGCCGCCCCGGGGGGCGGGCCGAGAGGATGCGTTGTGAAGAATCTGATCGCACCTACGGACTTCCCCGGGCTCTGCACGGGCGCCCGGGTCTGGCAGGATGCCGAAGCGTGAGTGATGCACCCTCGACCCAAGAGGCCGGACCGTCCGATACCGGCGAGGCCCCGCAGCCCGTGCCGCAGCAACCTGTGGCGGACGAGTCGCTGTTCCCCGCCCTGGTCGAGTTGGCCCAGGCCTACGGGGTGGCGACGGAGTTCTGGGACTGGCAGGGCCGTCACACCACCGTGCCCCGATCGACGATCCTCGCCGTACTGTCGGCGCTGGACGTCGACGCCTCCTCCGAACCGGCCATCGCCCGGTCCCTGACCGAGGTGAGGGACCGGCCCTGGCGGCTGGTGCTTCCGGACGTCCTGGTGGTGCGCCGGGGTGGGCGCAGCCGGGTTCCGGTGCACGTCGAGCACGGCAGCGAGGTCGAGGTGTGGGTGGAGTTCGAGGACGGCGGCACGCTGACGCTGGCCCAGGAGGACCGCTGGGTCAACCCGCGCACGATCGAGGGCCGGCAGATCGGCGAGGCGTCCTTCACGGTTCCGGGCGACCTGCCCCTGGGCTGGCACGTGATCCGGGCCCGGACCCCGGGGGGTGACGTCGAGCGTCCGCTGGTGGTGACCCCGCAGCGGCTGGAGATGCCCGCGGCCCTCGGCGGCCGCCGGGCGTGGGGCTTCATGACCCAGCTGTACGCGATGCGCTCGCAGTATTCCTGGGGGCTCGGCGACCTGGCCGACCTGTCCGAACTGGCCTCCTGGAGCGCCCGCGTCCACGACGCCGACTTCGTCCTGGTCAACCCGGTGCACGCGGCCGAGCCGATCCCGCCGATGGAGCCCTCGCCCTACCTGCCGACGACACGGCGGTTCGCCAACCCGATCTACCTGCGGGTCGAGGACATCCGTGAGGTCGCCTACATGCCCTCCACGGACCGGGCCCTGATCGAGTGGCAGGCCGAGGCGATGCGCGGGCTGAACACCGATCCCGGCGAGATCGATCGGGACGCCGTGTGGGAGGCCAAGCGGGCGGCCCTGGAGACCGTGTTCGCTCAGCCGCGGTCGCGTTCACGCCAGGCCTCCTTCGAGGCCTTCTGCGACCGCGAGGGCGTCGGGTTGCTCGACTTCGCCACCTGGTGCGCGCTCGCCGAGCAGTACGGGCTGCCGATGGCCGCCTGGCCCGCCCACGCTCTCGACGCTCGTTCACGGGCCGTCGCCGAGCTGCGCGAGGAGCTGGCCGAGCGGGTGCAGTTCCACATGTGGTTGCAGTGGTGCCTGGACGAGCAGCTGTCGGACACCCAGCATCAGGCCGTCGAGGCGGGCATGGCGATCGGCGTCGTCCACGACCTGGCCGTCGGGGTGCACCCGGACGGCGCCGATGCCTGGGCGCTGGCCGACGTGCTCGCCGGCGACGTCACCGTGGGGGCCCCGCCGGACGCCTTCAACCAGCAGGGTCAGGACTGGAGCCAGCCGCCGTGGCGGCCCGACCGGCTCGCCCAGCTCGGCTACGCCCCCTACCGCGACATGCTGCGCACCGTGTTGCGGCATGCCGGCGGATTGCGGGTGGACCACATCATCGGGTTGTTCCGGCTGTGGTGGATCCCGCGGGGGACCTCGGCCGACCGCGGCACCTACGTGCGCTACGACCACGAGGCGCTGATCGGCATCCTGGCGCTGGAGGCGCACCGGGCCGGGGCGTTCGTGGTCGGCGAGGACCTGGGCACCGTCGAGCCGTGGGCCCGGGACTACCTGCGCGAGCGGGGCCTGCTCGGGACGTCGATCCT